>JAPUGL010000032.1 GCA_027292775.1 Gammaproteobacteria bacterium
AAGATAACTGGGGCGGCAATATCCGTGCGGCCCTGAATGCGACAACCGGTTCAAAAACAATCCCCCAGATATTTGTCGGCGGTGAGTTTATGGGCGATGCAACCGAGCTTTTCGACGCCTTCAAAGACGGCAGCCTGCAGCCAATGCTGACGAAGAGTGGCGTCTCATAAGACCAGGAAACGAGTGTCGACCCTTACTCGTTCCTGCCTACTTGGTTGCACCCGCGATAGCCCTAAAGACATCAGGATGGCCGGCAGCAGGCCGCGAGAATCCGCGAGCCGCTTTTTTTGAACCTTATATCGCACCAGGTCTTCCAATTGGGGAACAAGCGTATATCCTCTTTGTCGATATTATTCGAGTAAATGATCGGGGAGCTTCCATGAAAAAGATTAGCGGGCGCACATTGGGTGCACTGGCTGTACTGTTATTCAGCGGCAACGCCGTCGCGTCCACGCCGGACATTGACATTCCATACGAGAAATTCACGCTGGACAACGGCCTGCGAGTCATTGTGCACGAAGACCGCAAGGCGCCGATCGTTGCGGTAAGCGTCTGGTATCACGTTGGCTCAAAGGACGAAAAACCGGGCAAGACCGGTTTTGCTCATCTTTTCGAACACCTGATGTTCAACGGCTCAGAAAATTTCAACGATGAGTATTTCAAGCCATTTGACGAAGTCGGTGCCACAGCCATGAACGGAACGACCTGGTTCGACCGCACCAACTACTTCCAGAACGTCCCGACCCCGGCGCTGGAAATGGCGTTGTGGATGGAATCTGACCGCATGGGGCATCTGCTCGGCGTGGTCACCCAGGAAAAACTCGACGAGCAACGCGGCGTCGTACAGAACGAGAAACGGCAGGGCGACAATCAGCCCTACGGCCTGGTCGAGTACCGCACGCTGGAAGGCCTGTTCCCCGTGGGACACCCCTATCGCTGGAGCACGATCGGGTCGATGGAGGATCTCGACGCGGCGTCTCTCGATGACGTCAAGGAGTGGTTTCGCCAGTATTATGGCGCGGCCAACACTGTGCTGGTCCTGGCAGGTGACATAAATGCCGCCGAGGCGCGTCCGTTGGTTGAAAAATATTTTGGCGATATAGACGCCGGCCCAGCGCTCAAACGCATGAAATCGATGGTCCCGCTACTCGAAACCAACACCTATGAGGTCATGTACGAGCGGGTGCCACAGGCCCGTCTTTTCAGGTCGTGGGCAATACCGGGTCGCACCACACTTGAGGGCGCGCACCTTCAGCTTGCTGCCGCGGTTCTTGGCAGTGGCCGCAATTCGCGCCTGTACCGCGAGCTGGTCTATAAGCGGCAGATCGCGACCGCGGTCAGCGCCGGCTACGAGGCGCACACGCTGGCCAGTATATTCACGATCGATGCGATGGTGAGACCGGGTTCCGACCCTGCTGAAGTCCGCCGGGTCATCGACGAGGTGGTCGAGAAATTTCTTGACAAGGGCCCGACCAAGGCCGAGATCACTCGTGTTCGCACTTCCATTAATGCCGCCTTGATTCGAGGTCTCGAGCAGATCGGCGGTTTCGGCGGAAAGGCAGTTACTCTGGCTCGTAGCGAGTTGTATGGCGGCAGCCCCGATTTCTGGCGCACCCGCCTTGGCTGGCTGAACTCGGCAAGCAGGCGTGACATAGTCCGCGCCGCCAACAAGTGGCTGGCCAGGAGCAATTACCAGCTCGACGTGCTCCCCTACGCCGACTACGAGACAGTGGCGACTGATGCCGATCGCAGCAAGATTCCGTATCCATCTTCCATGCCTGAGTTGAAATTCCCGCAGATAGAGCGTTCCCGGCTGAAAAACGGTATCGAAGTTGTATTGGCTGAACGCCACGCCGTGCCTATAGTCAATGTAGCCATTCAGTTTGACGCAGGTTATGCCGCCGATGCCGGCCGCAAGCTCGGTGCCGCCAGTTTCACACTGGCGATGATCAGGGAGGGTACGACCAGCCGCGACGCGCTTGAGATCAGCGAGGAATCTGAACTGCTGGGCGCCCGGATTCAGACCGGCTCCTCGCTGGATACGTCGCAAGCCAGCCTGAACGCGCTCAAGGAGAACCTCGACGACTCGATGGATTTGTTTGCCGATATCGTGCGCAATCCCGCGTTCAAGATCGAGGAGTTGGAAAGGCTGCGACCCCGTCGGCTCGCGACCATCGAGCAAGAAAAGGCACAACCATTGGGTATCGCCCTGCGCGAGCTACCACCGTTGCTGTATGGCAAGGATCACGCCTACGGAATTCCATTCACAGGATCGGGCACAGAGGAGTCGGTCAGATCGATTACCCAGGACGATCTGAGGGAATTTCACAACGATTGGCTACGCCCCGACAATGCGACCATTTTTGTCGTCGGCGATACCAATATGGGCGAAATGCTGCCCTTGCTGAACCAGTACTTCGGCGACTGGAAGACGCCGAACAGCGACAAGCCAATCAAGAATGTCGCAATGGTCGAGCTAGCATCCGAAGCGAAAATTTACCTGGTCGACAGACCTGGTTCTCCGCAATCGTTGATCCTGGCCGGTCACCTCGCACCGCCGGCGGGCGCCGATAACAACCTGGTTATCAATGCCATGAATAATGTCATCGGCGGCGATTTCACGGCACGGATCAATATGGATCTGCGCGAGGCTAAATCCTGGTCTTATGGCGCCCGCACTATTTTATTCGGCGCGCGCGGGCAACGACCATACCTCGTTTATGCTCCCGTGCAGACGGATCGCACGGCCGATTCGGTGAACGCCTTGTTAGAGCAGTTCGACGCCTATCTGGGTTCCGACCGGACGCGGCCCGAGGAACTGGACAGGGTAGTCAAAAACGAAACCCGCAGCCTGCCTGGGCAGTATGAAACCGGTGCCGCGGTGCTGGGGACCATGCTATCCAACGCGCGCTATGGCCGACCCGACGACTATGTATTGACGCTGACCGATCAATACGAAGCGATGAATATCGAGCAGATCGATAACGCGGCCACCGAGGTTTTGAGGCCTCATCAACTGATCTGGCTGATCGTCGGCGATCTTTCCAAGATAGAGGAATCCATCCGGGCACTCGGCATCGGGGATGTCGAAATACTGGAGCTGTAATCGCGACCGGTCCGGAAACGGCAATCACGAAGCACGCAAAACCCCGCCTTTTGGCGGGGTTTTTGTCTGAAAAAGGGGACAGCTTTGTTTTCCGGCTCTTTTTATCGCCACTTGTATCTGTACCCGCTACAGGATTTATACTGCTCTGAATGCGAGGATTTCAGGCTGCTTTGACCGGTCTGAACTATGCCGGTCATAACCATGGGATGTCCGCCGGTCTTGATATTAGCGCGACGAGGCCAACGTATCATTTTTATTCAAGGAATCGCAATGAGCGACAATCAGACCACAACCAGCATCATCGGCAGCGCCGTTCTGGCCCTGACCGGCGCCACGTGTTGTGCCCTGCCCATCGCGCTGGTAGCCCTCGGGCTGGGTAGCGTCGTCGCCTCGGCGGTATCGGCATTGCCCTGGCTCGGAACGCTCGCCGAATACAAGACCATCACTTTCAGCCTCACCGCCGTGATCCTCAGCTATAGCTGGTGGAGCTTCCGGCGCGCCAGCCTATGTGACGTGGGAGGAGGCAGACGATTACGCGTACAGCGGATTATCCTGTGGGTCATTACAGCGTTATTTGCCGTTTCCGTATTCGCGGCCTATGCGCTTTTCCCGTTGACGCTGTTTCTGGACAGCCTTGACTGACTATAGAGGATCGACATGAAACGCCTATTTTTTCTTTTGACCTTACTTCTTTTTACGAGTCAGACCCTGGCGGAAGATGTGCATTATCACCTCGTGGTTAGCGGTCTGTCCTGTCCTTTCTGCGTTTACGGGGTTGAGAAGAAACTGAAAAACGTCGAGGGCGTCGTGGAGATCAAGTCGGAACTCGAAACCGGCAAGTTTTTCGTTCAGGTCGAGGACGGCGTGTCTCTTTCTGAGGAGGCTATAAAGGCACTGGTCACCAGCGCCGGGTTTACGCTGGTGACCTTCGAGAAAGTCACTCTGGAAGATTGAGAATGAGGCCAACAGTCGCCCTCGCCAGTCTCATCATCATGCTGGCGCCGGTTCATGCGCCGGCAGCTCCGATAACCTTCAGCACTGCACTGCCCGTCGGCGAGGGGAAGATAATCAACCGCGAACAGCTGGTATTCACGCGCTCGGGCGATGATCCAACCAATACCGGGCTCGACGTGGACGTGAATTCGCTGATATCCGTTCTCGCCTACGGCGCCAGCGAAAAACTGGCGCTGTTTGCAGCGCTGCCTTACCTGCGGAAGGAACTCCGGCGATCCGGAAGCGTACGCCGTTCGAGCGAAGGCATTGGAGATTTGACGATTTTCGGGCGCTACACGCTTTTCCAGCGTGACGGTATAGGCCGGACGCTAAGACTGGGAGCAATCGCAGGCATCAAGGCCCCGACCGGCGATGACGACGAATCCGATGCTCTCGGACGCCTGCCAATCCCGCTGCAATCCGGAACCGGTTCGTGGGACAGTTTCGTCGGCATAGTTGTGTCTTACGAGACTTTGCAAGGAGGACTCCATAGCCAGCTTACCTATCAGGCGAAAACGGCGGCCAACAACTTCGAGGCCGGCGATGTGAGCCGGCTCGATGTGTCCTGGCAACGCCGTGTATGGCCAACGGTGCTAAAGCCGAACAGCAACGCGTTCGTCTACGGCGTGCTCGAAGCCAACATTATCCATAGCCAAAAATCCACGGTGTCAGGCCAGGTCAACAACGACTCCGGCGGCACGACGGTATTTATCACCCCCGGCATCCAGTACGTCAGCAAGAAACTGATACTCGAAGCGGCTGTCCAGATCCCTGTCTATCAGGGTCTGAACGGCACCGCGCTGGAGAACGATTACATTTTCAGTACCGGTTTCCGGGTGAACTACTGAACGGACGAGGCCCCAGGCGACCTCAGGACTCGCACGAATTCTGATCCCTTAATGCGGCAGATTTTCTGGCTTCTGAAAAAAGAAACCGATGAACGGGAGTATCGCAAGACCTAAGGTCCTTGGCGCGGCTTTAAGAGCAGCGTTACCCAATGTCCGTTTTTGGCCATTAGCCGACAATAAATTGCAGCTCATCCCACTAGAGACACCGAGCCGACACCTAAACAAGGAGATCGGGTACAACATCACCGCTCGGCGACACGACATAAAGTTTTAATCGCCACATGACGAGGAAGCTACCTGTCTCGTCGGGATTCTCGTGAACCTCTATATCCTGCGGCTGCACGCGATTGCGCAGGCGATTGCTCAACACGTCGGCAATACTCGTCTTCTCTGCTGCATATACGATATCCATGATGGCCTCCTTTCTGGCGCTATCTTAATAGTCGCTTACAGCTTATCGCGGACCTGCTTAACCCGGCCTGAATCATAAGTGAACGAACGCTGAACGTTTCTGGATAATGAATCGACCAGATCCATACTGAGAAATACGTTTTGGCGTCGAGAAATCAGCTACCACGACTGGCGGACTGTTCGATCATATAATTACTGGAGCGGGTGATGGGAATCGAACCCACATTCTCAGCTTGGGAATCCTGCTTAGCCTACTCGGCACAAAAGATCACAACAACTAACAACAGAAAATTCAACCAATAACAACATCGAACTTATTGCTGTTTGGTGCCAGT
>JAPUGL010000033.1 GCA_027292775.1 Gammaproteobacteria bacterium
AGTGGACCGGCAGCCGCGTCGACCTCGTTTTCGGTTCGAACTCTGAGCTGCGGGCGATCGCCGAGGTCTACGGGAGTGACGACGCCGGGCAGAAGTTCGTTCGTGACTTCGTTGCTGCGTGGGGTAAAGTCATGAATCTCGATCGCTTCGACATTGCCTGATCTTGGCGAGGTGATCACTCCGTAACGTAAGTCGACGATATTCAAACCGAATTTCAGAGACTCTCCGACCTCGGCGCGTATAACCCGTTGATTCCGGATAGCAGTAATTTGAAGGCGACGATGCTGATCGAGTACCCGGATATCGAGCAGCGACCTGTAAAATTAAAAAAAAACTGCTTGGCATCGAGGACAGGATCTTTGTGCAGGTGGACGGGCATGAGCCCGTGTTCGCCATTGCCGATGACGATATGGAATGCAGCACTGAAGATTAAGACTTCGGCCGTGCACTTTTTACGTTTCGAACTGAATACGAACATGATCGTGGCGCTCAAATCCGGAGTTGCCATGTTTGTCGGCGTCGATCATCCGCATTACCCATGCCCGCGTGTGTCGCTGCTTGGTGATCTGCTGGAGTCCTTGCGTAACGACTTCGCCTGAAGAAAGCCATATCCGTCACCGTCTCGATCGGGTTAAAATCGCGACCAGGAAAAATGGATTGCAGCTGGAAAAAGGATGAGCCGCCAATACACCGCTTCCGACATTGAGGTCCTCAGCGGACTCGAACCGGTACGCAAGCGACCGGGGATGTATACCGACACCTCTCGTCCCAACCATCTCGCCCATGAAGTTGTCGATAACAGCGTGGACGAAGCGCTGGCCGGTTACTGCAAGAACATCAAGGTGATTCTGCATAAGGACGGATCGCTCGAAGTCGAAGACGACGGCCGCGGGATGCCGGTCGACATTCATCCTAAAGAAAAAATACCCGGGGTCGAACTGATACTGACACGCCTGCATGCGGGCGGAAAATTTGATGACAAGATTTACCAGTATGCCGGCGGATTGCACGGGGTCGGCGTGTCGGTGGTCAACGCCTTGTCAAGAAATCTGGAGGTCTGGGTCCGCCGCAATGGCAAGGAATTCAATCTCGGTTTCAGCGGCGGTCGGCGCACTTCGAAACTGGAAGTGGTCGGAGAGGTTGGCAAGAAGAACACTGGGACGACCATTCGATTCTGGCCGGACCCGCAGTATTTCGACAGCGACAAGTTTTCTGTCGCAAAACTCAAACATCTATTGCGTGCGAAGGCGGTCCTTTGCCCCGGTCTTAAAGTCAGCCTGAAAATCGAAAAGACCAAGGAAAAAGAGAGCTGGGAATATAGCGGTGGCTTGAACGAATACCTGATCGAGGAAATCGGCGGCGGTGAATGGCTGCCGGAAGAACCGTTCGAAGGCAGCATGACCGGCAACAAGGAGGCGGTGGACTGGTCGTTGGTCTGGTTGACCGAGGGCGGACAGGTCATCGCGGAAAGCTATGTCAACCTCGTGCCGACGACCCTGGGTGGTACCCATGTCAACGGATTGCGCGGTGGCCTGACCGACGCACTCAGGGAATTTTGCGAAAACCGGAATCTGTTACCGCGTGGTCTGCGACTGGCGCCGGAGGATGTCTGGGAGAAGGTCAGTTATGTATTGTCGGCCAAGCTCGAGGACCCGCAGTTTTCCGGCCAGACCAAGGAGCGCCTGTCATCGCGCGAAAGCGCAGCGTTTGTGTCGGGCGTGGTCAAGGATACCTTCGCGCAATGGCTGAACCAGCACCCCGACACCGGTGATGGCATTGCCCAGATCGCCATCAGCAGTGCGCAACGCCGGCTCAAGGCGAGCAAAAAGGTAGTACGCAAGAAAATTACCAGCGGGCCGGCGTTGCCGGGCAAGCTGGCGGACTGTACCTGCCAGGAGCCGGAGCTGACCGAACTGTTCCTGGTCGAGGGCGATTCGGCCGGTGGCTCGGCGAAGCAGGCCCGGGAAAGGTTCACCCAGGCGATCATGCCCCTGCGCGGCAAAATTCTGAACACCTGGGAAGTGGATTCATCCGAGGTGCTGGCATCTCAGGAAGTGCATGACATCAGCGTCGCGTTGGGGGTGGATCCCGGCAGCGATGACCTCAACGGCTTGCGCTATCACAAGATTTGCATCCTCGCGGACGCGGACTCCGATGGCCTGCATATCGCAACGCTGCTTTGTGCCTTGTTCCTTAAGCATTTTCCGCAACTCGTCAGACAAGGGCATGTGTATGTCGCGATGCCGCCGTTGTACCGCATCGATGCCGGGAAGGCGGTTTATTACGCGCTCGACAATGCCGAAAGGGATGGCCGACTGGACCAGATCGCGGCGGAAAAAATCAAGGGTAAGGTGATGGTGACCCGCTTCAAGGGCCTGGGCGAAATGAGCCCGTCCCAGTTACGTGAAACCACGATGTCGCCGGATACCCGGCGGATGATACGGCTGACCATCAGCGCCCGTGATCAGACCGAAAAATTGATGGACATGCTGTTGTCGAAAAAGCGTGCCCAGGACCGCAAGGAATGGCTGCAGAAAAAAGGCGATCTAGCACGCATCTGAGAGATGCAACCCACGCATTAAAACGGTACCCACTATGCAAAACCAGGAACTGAATCTCGAAGGCATCGAGGAACAACCGCTAAAGGTCTTTACCGAGAGGGCCTATCTCGATTACTCGATGTACGTCATTCTCGATCGCGCCTTGCCGAACGTCGGTGACGGACTAAAGCCGGTCCAGCGCAGAATTATCTACGCGATGAGCGAGCTCGGGTTGTCCGCCGGGTCGAAGCACAAGAAATCGGCGCGCACGGTCGGCGATGTCATCGGCAAGTTTCACCCGCATGGCGATTCCGCCTGTTACGAGGCGATGGTATTGATGGCGCAGCCGTTCGCCTATCGCTATCCGCTGATCGACGGGCAGGGCAACTGGGGCTCCACCGATGATCCCAAGTCATTCGCCGCGATGCGCTACACCGAATCCCGTCTGATGCCCTATGCCAACGTGCTGCTAAAAGAGCTTGGCCAGGGCACGGTCGACTGGAAAGCAAATTTCGATGGAACGCTAAGCGAACCGGTCTCCTTGCCGGCGCGGTTGCCCAACATATTGCTGAATGGCAGCACCGGTATCGCGGTCGGTATGTCGACCGATATACCGCCGCATAACTTGAATGAAGTGGCGAGCGCCTGCATCCGTTTGCTTGAGGAACCGAAAACCAGCCTCGCCCAGTTGATGAAACACATCAAGGGGCCCGATTTTCCGACCGCCGGCGAAATCGTGAGTCCGCGCGAAGACATCAGGAAAATTTACGAGACGGGAAACGGCACACTGCGACTGCGCGCGCGATATGAAGTGGAGAACGGCGAAATTATCATCCACGAATTACCGTGGCAGGTTTCGGGAAACAAGATCCTGGAACAGATCGCCAGCCAGATGCGGGCCAAGAAATTACCGCTGGTCGATGATTTGCGTGATGAATCGGACCATGAAACTCCGGTTCGCCTGGTCGTTTCGCCGCGTTCCAACAGGGTCAAAGTGGATGAACTGATGTCGCATCTTTTCGCGACCACCGATCTGGAACGTACGGTTCGCGCCAACCTCAACCTGATTGCGCTAAATGGGAAACCCCGTGTTTTTGATCTTAAGGAGTTGCTGAGCGAGTGGATCAAATACCGCTCCGAGACGGTGACCCGGCGTCTTCGGTTCCGCCTGCAAAAAGTCGAGCAGCGCATGCACCAGCTCGAAGGGTTGCTGATCGCTTACCTGAATATCGACGAAGTGATTGCGATTATCCGCAGCGAAGACAAGCCAAAGCCGAAACTGATGAAGCGTTTCAAACTGTCGGATGAGCAAGCCGAATCGGTACTCAATTTGCGCTTGAGAAACCTGGCCAAACTCGAGGAAATCAGGATTCGGGCCGAGCAGGAAGAGTTGGCCGCAGAGCGCATGGCGCTCGAGAAGATGCTGGGTAGCAAGGCGCGGCTTCGCAAGTTGATCATCAGCGAGATCAAAGAAGACGCGGAGAAGCACGGCGACGCGCGGCGCACCGTGCTGAAAGAAAAGGCGGCAGCCCAGGCGATGGACGAGACCGCGCTCGTTCCCAGCGAACCCGTTACCCTGGTGTTGTCGCAACGCGGTTGGGCGAGGGCGGCCAAGGGCCATGAAATCGATCCGCTGTCCTTGACCTTCAAGTCGGGCGATGCCTTCCAGGCCGCGGCAACTGGCCGCAGCAACCAGCTTGCGGTTTTCCTCGACAGCACGGGCCGCGCCTACAGTCTGCCGGCCCATACGCTGCCATCGGCACGCAGCTTAGGCGAACCGTTGTCCGGGCGCCTGAAACCGCCGGATGGAGCGGTTTTCGCCGGTGTCATGATGGGCGAGGCGGATGACAAATGGCTGCTTGCTTCGGATGCCGGCTATGGTTTTGTCGTGCGTACCGGCGACTTGCAAAGCCGCAACAAGGCAGGTAAGGCGGCGCTCAGAGTACCGAAGGGCGCCGGTGTCGTGGTCCCCGCCAGGGTGGTCGGCGAGGCAAAAGACCTATGGGTGGTGGCGGCGACGACTGGCGGCCATCTGCTGAGCTTTCCGCTGGAAGAATTGCCCGAAATGGCCAAAGGCAAGGGCAACAAGATCATCGGCATTCCGAAGAAGCTGCTGGAAAGCGGTGAGGAGCGCCTTGTCGCGGTCGCGGTCATCGGGCCGGAACAAAAGCTGACTATACTCTGCGGCGAACGCCATATGACCCTGGGTTACCATGAAATGGATCGTTACGAGGGTTCCCGCGGACTTCGCGGCGCGCTTTTGCCACGCAACTGGCGAAAAGTGACCGGTCTGCGGACGGAATAATACGCCGCCGGACTTGTCAAATAGCTTGTAATAAGAGGACCCAGTCCGCATTAATGGATGCGGTTGCGTTCACCGACGGCATGCGGAGAGAAACCAGATGAAACGAATCGGGCTATTCCTGGTGACCAATATCGCCGTTATCCTGGTCCTGAGTATCGCCATGCGACTACTCGGCGCGGACATTTACCTGGCGCAACAGGGTTATAACTACCAGGCCTTACTGGTGTTTAGTGCCGTGTTCGGCATGGGCGGCGCGTTTATTTCTCTCAGCATATCCAAATGGGCGGCAAAACGTTCGACCGGTGCTCAAGTGATCGAACAGCCTGCCAATGAAACCGAGAGGTGGTTGTTGAGCACAGTCGAACATCAGGCACGCCAGGTCGGGATCGGCATGCCCGAGGTCGCCATTTTTCCAAGCCCCGAACCCAATGCATTTGCGACCGGCGCGAAAAGGGACGCGGCGCTTGTTGCGGTCAGCGAGGGGCTGTTGCAACAGATGACCCGCGATGAGATCGAGGCGGTACTCGCGCATGAGATTTCCCACGTCGCCAACGGCGATATGGTGACCATGACCCTGATCCAGGGCGTTTTGAATACCTTTGTATTATTCCTGTCGAGGATTATTGGCGGCATCGTCAACCGGGTGGTCTTCCGGTCGAATTCCAATTATGGCATCGGCTATTTTGTATCCGTCATCATTACTCAATTGGTACTCGGTATCCTCGCGTCGTTCATAGTCGCGTGGTTTTCACGCTACCGTGAATTTCGCGCGGACGCCGGCAGCGCGAAACTGGCCGGCCGGCACAAGATGATCGCCGCACTCGAACGTCTGAAACGCGCACACGCGCCCGCCCAACTACCCAAGGAACTCAACGCCTTTGGTATTTTCGGTGGTGGACAAGGCGGCCTCATGCAACGATTGCGAATGAGCCACCCGCCACTGGATGAGCGGATCCGGTCGCTGCGCGAGGCCAATATTCATTCCTGAGTTGTATCGTTGGCGTTCGGGTCGTCAGCGAGCACGACATTGGGTTCCTGTACATAATAGCCTTGCATGTATTCGACGCCGAGCTGCCACAAGGTAGCCATGGTATTCGCATCCTGGACCTGCTCGGCGATGGTAAGCACCCGGCTGTCATGCGCGGCGCGCACGAGTTCGCGCACCTTGTCCTGCAGATTACTGTTGCCGGCAATGCCTTGCATCAACGAGCCATCGATTTTCGCGTATTTCACGGGAAGCCGTTTTAGCAACTCGGTGGAATTTCGGCCGGCGCCAAAATGCTCCAGTGCCAGGCCGCAACCGAGGGAATCGAGTTGCTTGGCAAGTCTGATGCTGGGTTTGACCTGTTGCGCCACATCGGATTCGGTGACCTGAAATACCAGTTTGTCCGCCGCCACTTCCTGTTCGGCCAGTTGTTTTCCCAGCCAGTCGATCAGCGAAAGGTCGACCAGTGAATCACTCGACAAACGGACGAAGACCTGGTCGGGATTTCTCGACTGGCAAAAGGACAGCGCGGCGCCGATGACCCAGCGATCTATCGGCTTCATCAGGTTATTACGCTGGGCTGCCGGCAGAAAATCGTTGGGCAGTATCACGTTGTTTTCTTCATCGATCATGCGCACCAGCAAGTCGAAAATCGCCTGTTCCTCTCCGCCGAGATTGGCGATCGGCTGATGCAGGAGACGAAACCGGTTCTGGATCAATGCGCTCTTGATGCGTTTGACCCAGTTCTTGTCGTATGCCTGGACCCGGGTATCGGTGCTGCTGATTTCCATAACGCTGAGACAGTTACCACCCTTTTTTCTGCCCTTGGCGTTTGCGCTTTCGGCGTGTTTCAGCAGCTCACCTGCATCACTGGATAGCGCTTCCGGTGGGACCATGCCGATGGTAACGGTCAGCGAAATCGACCGGTTTCCTGCGATGTATGTGTGCTCTCCCATGCGTTGAATCAGGTTTTTGACCCAGGCATCGATGTCTCTGCTGTTGCCACGGGCCAGCAGTGCACAAAAGATATTGCCGCCGAACCGTCCGTACAGGTCGCCGGGTTGGGTCAGTTCCTTTAACAGGCCCGCCATCTGCACGAGTATGCCTTCGGTCGCCAGCGGTCCGATTTCCTGGGTGATCGAGCCGAACTGATCGGGCTTCAGGTAGATCAGCGCCCGCACACCGCTTTTCGGTTCGTTTTTCACGGTTGCGGACAGCCGCTTGAGAAAGTGCATGCGCTGATACAGGCCGGTGGCCGGGTCCAGATGCAAGGCGCGTTTCAGCTTCTGCTCCGGGGCCCGGTTTACATCGTGATCGGCGGCTATCGTGATGATTACGTCGCTATCGGCATTGCTCGCGGACTCCTCGAGTTTCAAATCCAGCATCAGACTGCTGCCATCGCTGATCAGGGCCGTGGCACTGATCAGATCCAATTGCAATCGGCCCAGCGCACAAGCGATCAGTGCGCCTTTGAGCGTGATGTGACTGGAACGATCGAAGGAATCCAAAAACGGTTGGCCCAGCAGTTCCTGTTCGCTGGCGCGGCCAAACTGTTCCAGCCAGGCGGGGTTTACCTTGGTGATGATGCCTTCGCGGACTACGGCGATCGCGTCTGCCGAGCTACGCAGCGCGGCAGTGAGCTGGTTCTTGTAATCGCGAACGGTCTGGCCGGCTTTGTTCAGCGCTCGTTCCAGGCGAAACGCGCGCAGCTCGCGGGCGATAACCGACTGCAAGCGGCCCGGGTGCTCGAGGGAGACCATGTCCTGCGCGCCGGTTTTCATCGCGCTGGCGATACTTTCCTCGTCAACGGAGCGGCAGCAAACAATGACCGGAATCCGGGATGCAAAGCGGTCCCTGATTTTGATGACCGCCTTCAGCCGATTATCGATTTCCGCCAGGAAAACCACGATGAGTTCCGGGTTGATTTGGTCCAGACCGTCGCCGAGCTCATTGATGTCTGTAATCCATGAACAATGAACTGGCCGGCCGGCAGAGCGTATGCTTTTGTTTAGCGCTTCGACCTGGTCCTGTAGGTCTGCGATCACTATTAACGGAATAGCGTCGGTGTGTTTTACCATAGCAGCCTCCATGCGCAACGGTATCCTGATCTATTTTACTTGTACCTTGCACTATAGCCGATAACGCATTGAAAAATCACGTTTTTAGTGTATGGGTAGGGCTTGGCTCGTGCTTGGAGCCAGGCGCCTTATCAGGTTAGCCCCTACCGGGTATCATCTCCATTTGAGACAGGTAAATCGATGGCGAGTTACAGCACCAACGAATTTCGATCGGGGCTCAAGATCATTATCGATCGTGATCCTTGTGTAATCGTTGAAAATGAGTTCGTGAAGCCGGGCAAGGGCCAGGCGTTTAACAGGGTCAGGATCAAAAACCTGAAAACCGGGCGAGTCGTTGACAAGACCTATAAGTCGGGCGAGTCCGTCGAGGCGGCCGATATCATCGAAACCGAGATGCAATATCTTTACAGCGATGGCGAGTTCTGGCATTTCATGGAGCCCGATACCTACGAACAGCACGCGGCCGATGCCACTGCGGTGGGCGATTCGAAAAAGTGGCTCAAGGAAGAAGACATATGCCTGGTGACTTTGTGGAATAACACACCGCTGATCGTCGCGCCGCCTAATTTCGTGCAGTTGAAAATCGTCGAAACAGACCCCGGGTTGCGCGGCGATACGGCGCAGGGCGGAATCAAGCCCGCCCGCCTGGAAACCGGCGCGATGGTAAAGGTTCCGTTGTTCCTTGAAGAGGGCGAGATCGTAAAGGTGGACACGCGTAACGGCGAATACGTGTCCAGGGTGAAATAGCGACGAAGCTAGTCGCTGCGCGCCAGATACAGCTCGGCCAAGGACTCCAGGCCGTGCTGGTCGAACCGATCGAAACGCGCCAACCGCGGGCTGTCTATATCCAGCACGCCCAGTAATGAACCGTCTTTGAGCAGCGGAATCACGATCTCCGATTGCGACGCGCCGTCGCAGGCAATATGGCCTTCAAATTGATCTACATTGTCGACGATCAAGGTCTGCCGGCTTTCACCGGCTGTGCCGCACACGCCCTGGCCAAGACCGATGCGCACGCAGGCCGGTTGGCCCTGGAACGGACCGAGGACCAGCTCGCCGCCTTTGAGAAAATAAAAACCGACCCAGTTGACGTCTTCGAGCTCCATAAAAAGCAGCGCGCTCAGGTTGGCGGCATTGGCGATCGGGTCGGTTTCGCCGGTTAGTAAGCCATCGGCCTGCGCGTGAATTCGCGAGTACAGTTTTTTCTTGTCGCTCATAAGCGTGACTTTACTACGCCCGGGCGATATCGAAAGCCATCGCCTCGGCGATGTCGTTGCTGCCTGCCGCCAGCATGACCACACGGTCAAAGCCCAGGGCGACGCCGGAACAAGCCGGCAACCCGCTCGCCAGCGCGGCGATCAACGGCTCGTCGATGGCGACCGCCGGCCGCTCCGCCCGCCCGCGCTGATCTAGGTCGGTCGAGAATCGCTGGTGCTGCTCGACCGCGTCGGTCAGTTCATGAAAACCGTTGGCCAACTCCATCCCCCGGCAGAAGACCTCGAACCGTTCCGCCTTGCTTGTATCGTCGGGACACAGCCG
>JAPUGL010000034.1 GCA_027292775.1 Gammaproteobacteria bacterium
TAGCTGTAGTTATATTGTCATTGTCGAAATCGTTCTTGCATCCTCCTCCGCCACATTCATCCTCATCCTCTAAAGATTGATCGGAAAAATTCAGTTCAAGACCCCGATTCGGGTCATCAATGTTGAATAAAAGCATACCATCGTCGCGGATCCGAGCTGACACACCGGGTTCACCGTCTGTGTAGGTAACCGTGCCGGAAGAAGGAACAGCGTCACTTCGGATATTGTCCGTGCTGCCGTCACGAAACGTGAGGTTGACCGGATGGTCTCCGCCGCCTTCACCACCACCGTTACATCGCGGATGATCTGGCTTCTTCTCGCAGTTCGGGGCAGCCGCCGATCCGGCGGAAAGAACAAAGGCACAACAACAGGCCAACAGGGCTGTTGAGAAAAAAGTTGATTTACGCATCTCGCTAAACCTCCTGAAGTCATCTGGTTCATATAACGGATCGGCGGCGCAAAAGTCCTTAAGGTAGCCTTAAACTTTTCTTAAGATTGTCTGGCAGACCGATCGAATTGGCGGTCCGGACCGCTAGACAGGGACTATACTATTGAAGTGGCGCAAGAGGATTTGTGGTGGCCCAGAGCACGAAATTGCACCAATTCACGGTCGGGGACTGGACGGCAACACCGTCGCTCGATCGCTTGGAGCGAAACGGTCAAACGGTGAGCATCGAGCCGACCGCCATGGCTGTGCTGGTGTACCTGGCGCAGCACCCGGGTCTTGTCGTGTCCACCGAAGAAATCATTACCGCAGTGTGGCGAGGCCGGGCAGTCGGTGACGATGCCGTCTATCAGCGGATTTACGGGTTGCGAGCCGTATTCAAGGATGATCCGCACAATGCCCGCTACATTGAGACTATTCCAACAAAGGGATACCGGCTGATCGCTGCGGTTAAATTTGCGGGCGATGGGATTACGGATGCCCGGTTTAACAAGCGATGGGCGACGGTGGCATCTGTGCTGCTAGCCACATTTCTTGGCATTTCCTACCTGGTCTCACAGCAATCAAATGACGCCGTATTACCATTGGCAACTCCTTTTCAGGTAGCTGAGGCAAATTCGATCGCGGTCTTGCCGTTTGTGGACATGAGCGATCAACAAGACCAGCAATATCTCGGAGACGGTATTTCGGAGGAGCTGATCCACACGCTTTCGAACATTCCGGGTCTGAGGGTTGCCGCGCGAACATCGACCTTCCTCATCGCACAGACCGACTCCGACATACGGACGATCGGCGAGAAGCTCAATGTCGCCCAGGTACTGGAGGGGAGCGTGCGAAGGCAGGGCGATCAGGTGCGCATCACTGCGCAGTTGGTGAACGTTGCCGACGGCTATCATCTCTGGTCGAAGACATATGATCGTAATGCAACGGACCTGATCAGGATCCAGCAGGAAATCGCAGTAGCCGTTGCCGAATCGTTCGCCGCCACGTTGAAAATCGACACAGCCGATAAGGACAATCAAGCCTCAGTTACAGATGTCGACGCCTATGGCTATTACCTGTTGGGGCGCCATCACCTGCGCACCGGTCAGAGTGAAGATCTCAAGCAAGCAGTTGCGTATTTTCGGCGGGCAACCGAAGTCGATCCGGATTTTTCCAGGGCATATTCCGGTCTCGCCAGTGCGACCCTTTTGCGGTCTTGGGGGAATGATCGAAAAGTTGACGAGATTTTGCGAACAGCCGAAACCGCGATCGAACAAGCACTGGCTATCGACCCGCAAAACGCTGAAGCCTATGCCGCGCTGGGAATATTCCGAGCGAGAAAGGATGAGAATACCGGTGCCATCGCTGCTTTCGAGCAAGCCATCGAACTGAATTCCAATTTCGTGATGGCTTACTCTTGGTATGCGATCGTTCTAGGTTTTGAGGGTCGTAAACAAGACAGCCTGTCGGCGCATGAGATGTCCGCCAGGCTTGATCCGCTTTCCGCAGATCTCCAGATCGAATTGGGCGCGTTTCACTTGGATGAAGGCCACGTGGAAACCGCTATGGTGTATTGGGATAAAGCAATAGAGCTGGAGCCAACAAGATTTATTGCATACATGGACAGTTTGTTTTACCGGTATTACACCGGCCAGTTGGATCAGTCCGTACTGCTTTTAATCCAGTACATCGAAAACGCCGGAGACGACGCTACCTGGTCTGCGTACCTCCCACTCATGTGGGCTTACCGGGCCATGTACGATTTAGACGCAGCAGATTTCTGGTTGGATCGCTTTATGGACTCGGATGTTGCAGAGCGACTAATTCCTCATGAGCGCGCCCTCGCCTTGATGGCGCGTCACAATTACGAAGAGGTCGGCGCGATCCTGCACGACTGGGTCAACGAAGCGGCGGATAAACCATGGGATCTTCACCAGATAGCATGGTATGAAATGATCATCGGCCACGACGATCACGCACGACAAGCTTACGACCGCATTGAGGAACTGCCGGCCGATATCCGCGCCGCGGCAAGTGCCGACGAATTCAACATTCAGTTTGGTGGCCATTTCCCCGCAGTTAACAGAGCGCACCTGATGCTGCGTGCCGGTAATTCCGAGTCGGCCGAAGACATGCTGGCGAAGAGCCGCGAGCACATTACTAAGCGCTTGAGCCAAAATTTACTCTACCCTGCGGGCGACCTGCATGTCCTGGCCGCCATCGATGCGATCCAGGGAAATCAGGAACGCGCACTGAACTGGCTTCGCCAGGCGATCGACGCCGGTTGGACAAGGGTATGGTTTACCGAACAGGATCCCAATTTCGCATCTCTGCTTGATGACCCGGAATTCCAGGAGATTATGACGGAAACGAAAGGCAGATTAGACGGGATGCGCAAACAAGTTCACCTTGCTATCGGCGCAGACCCGAGCAAGCTGTTCTCC
>JAPUGL010000035.1 GCA_027292775.1 Gammaproteobacteria bacterium
TCCAGCTTGCGGCCGGTGTTCGTCGTGATCGACTGACTGCGATCGACGTCTTTTTCTTTTTTCAGCCCCTCCGGCGTTATCTCGAACGCCCAGGCAAAGATCAGCGCGAATGGAAAACCGATCAGGATCAACGCCGCGGTAATCGATATCGTCCAATCGGGGAGTTGTAATGCCGGAAACATGACGTCGACCACCTGCATCGCGATCCATGCCGCGATGACATAGACCAGTGCGACGCGCGTTACATTGCGGCGCATTAATTCCTTGATGAAGTCTCGCATCTGCTAGCCCAAAACCACGACAGCGGCAAGCTTAGCAGAGCACCGCCGCCTACGTCAGGCCAGACAGTCCAAGCCGTCCAGCATCACGTGGACCAGCAGGCCGATACCGACCAGCCGGAGCGGACGGATAAAACTCATGAGCGCATAGACCCCGATGGCGGGCCATTGGTGCAGCGGGTGAAAGCCGATGCTGCAACGTGCCGGATCGTAGACTGGGGATGCCAGCAGATGATCGAGATCGATCAGCATCGTGGCCAGCATAATCAACCAGGCCTTGAGCCAGTATCTCCTGAAAAACAACCATGCGATGCCGGCGGGGACCGCCGCATGCAGGATCAGGTGGATCAGCCCGCCGGCCGTGACGTCGCTCAGAGCCCGTGTTGTTCCAGCGTTCTTGTCAGGAACTCCGGTTCGGGACGGTTACGGTAGTTTTCAGTCTCGTCGACTTCCAATACCGTGCCATCCGCGGCTAGCACGATGCATGTCGGCAACACGGTATCGCTGTCGTAGCCGAGTGCCTGCATGCCGGCGGGCAAACCCTGATTATGGTTGATGCCCAATACGGTCGCGACCTGATTGTCGGGATCCACCCAGAAATCAAAGGGCACATCGAAGCGGGCAGCCAGCTTTCGGGTCTTGTGGGCAGGCTGCGGACTGATAAGCACGATGCGGGTGCGGTCGCCCAGTTCGCGGTATGCCGCGGCGAGCTCTTTTACCTGGACTACGCAGAACGGGCACCAGTTGCCACGGTAAAACATCAACAGCGCGGGTTTGCCGAGCAAGTCGCGGCTGTAAACCGGCCGGTCATCCAGATTCAGCGCCGAAAATTCCGGCAGGGCTTGTCCTTTTTTGATCCTCGTTGCCGAGCGATCGAGGCGGCTGTACCAGAATTGGTAGGCTGCGTATGCGGTCAGTGACAGGCCGGCCATGCCTGCGGCAACAATGGAACCAGCTTTGTAGACCCAGTCAAACGCGGCGAGTAGCGCACCGGATGCCATGGCCAGGGTAACCACAGTCAGGCGGGACTGGTCGGCGGGCAATTTCCTGCCCAACATCACGAAACCCAGCATCAGCAGCATCGGCGCGGATGCGAGCAGGGCACCCAGCCAGCCTAATGTAAAGCCCGCAGCCAGATGAATGACGGCCTGGATTGAAACCACCGTCAACAATGCAAAAAATGCCATGACGAAAACCGATTTGACGCGGTTCATCGTTTGTCCGCCGTGAAGTAAAAAACGTTCATCGTCCACCGCGTACGCGTTGGGGCGTCGGGTACGATGGAGGCCTTGATGATTTCCTGGTAACGACCATCGATCCGAAATTCCAGCCTCGCCGAAACAGACTCACCGGCTGGCGTCGTTCCGGAAAAGCGCAGGCTGATCTTGCCCGGCACGCTGCGTTCTGCCAACTGGCCATCGACGCGAATAGTATTGAAGTGATTTTCGTAGGCTATCCAGCCTTGCAGGCATAGCTGTTTTTCTTCATCACAAAAAAGCTGATTTTTGACCAGGACAAAGGTGTGCGCCAGCAATGCCGGCGAGAACGAAAGCAGAATTGCCAATAGCAGCCCACGCCAGATATCGGCTGGCGGATATGTAATAGTCACTCGATCACGCATGATTGGCATTATAGACCGCACCTGTAAAAGCGAAGTTCTTTTTTCTTGTTAGAATCTATTCTTATCTCTCTGCAGGCGAGAAAATGGGAATGGATGTTTTCAGAAACACTTTGCTCGTTGCCGGATTGATTGTGGCGGCGCAGGCGCAGGCGGCCGATCCGGTGGAACTCGATCTGCTGCCTGGATTTGAGGCCACGGTGTTTGCCACCGGCCTGGGCCAGGCACGCCACCTCGTGGTTCGAGAAAACGGCGATGTCTACGTGACCGTGCGTAATGCGCGCGATGGTAAAGGTGTCATCGGATTGCGCGACGGCGATGGAGATGGCGTCGCCGATCTCCAGAAAGCCTTCGGTCACGCGGGAGGTACGGGCGCGGCCATTTATCGCGATCATCTCTTCTTCTCATCGGCTGACACGGTTTACCGGATGAAATTTGCCGGTGATGAATTGGTGCCATCCGGTGAAATGGAAGTGGTTGTGTTCGGGTTTCCGAGACAGGGCGCACACGCTGCCAAATCGCTGGCGATCAGCGCGGATGGAGATCTGTTTGTTAACTCGGGAGCACCATCCAACGCCTGCCAGAAACGCGGGCGAAGCGCAGGTTCGCCGGGTCAGAATCCCTGTCCGCACTTGTTCCGCGGCGGCGGCATCTGGAAATTTTCAGCGGATCGGCTGAACCAGGACCAGGTGGCCGACGGTCAGCGCTATGTGACCGGGATTCGCAACTCGGTGGCGATTGCTTTCAACGACGCTGCCGGTGAACTGTATTTCGCCATGCATGGCAGAGATCAGCTCGACGACCTGTGGCCGCGCTTTTTTAACGCCGACCAGCGCGAGGAATTGCCAGCCGAGGAATTTCATGTCGCGTTACAGGATTCTGATTTTGGCTGGCCATATACATACTACGATGGCTTGAAAAACCAGCGCATGGTCGGACCCGAATATGGCGGCGATGGCAAAAAGCCTGCGCCAGACGGCAAGTATCCGGATCCATTGGTAGCTTTCCCCGCGCATTGGGCGCCGAATGGCCTGGTCTTTTATCACGGCAACCAGTTTCCTGCCGAATACCGCGGCGGCGCTTTTGTCGCTTTCCACGGCTCATGGAATCGTGCTCCGGGTCTGCAGGGAGGATACCAGGTCGTGTTTGTTCCAATGAAGGATGGGAAACCGTCTGCTGACTGGCGCTCTTTTGCCGATGGTTTCATGGGTGACCGACCTATCCGCAATCGCCGTCAGGCAAAACACCGGCCGGTAGGTGTTGCGGTCGGACCGGATGGCAGCCTGTTCGTCAGCGATTCGGCTGGCGGGACGATCTGGAAAATTTTCTATTCAACCGCAGAATGAAGACAGCTTAGCGCTGGATGATGTCCGCCAACGCATGGTCAATTGCGGCCAGTGATTCTTCATCGAGCTCAATACCCGAAGCGGCCGTATTTTCCTCGACTTGCTCGGGTCTCGATGCACCGACTATCGCCGATGCGATATTGGGTTCGCGCAATACCCAGGCCAGTGCAAGCTGAGTAAGGCTTATGCCGAGATCGCTCGCTATCGGGCGCAGATTATCGACGACGTTGAGCAAGGACTCGGCAAGCAGGCCGTCCATGAACTGATTCATCAATGGGTTGGCTGCTCGCGAGTTGGAGGGCAATTCAACTCCGGGTTTGTATTTACCCGTCAATACGCCTTGTCCCAGCGGCGACCAGACGATCTGGCCAATACCGCTTTCCTTGCACAAGGGGATAACCTCTGTCTCGGGAACACGCCAGATCATGGAATACTGTGGCTGGCTGGAAACAAATGAAGCCACACCAGCGATATCCATGGCGGCCTGAATCTGTGGCGCGGTCCATTCGCTGAAACCGATATAACGCGCCTTTCCCGCTTCCACCACCTCACTCAGGGCCTGCATGGTTTCTTCAAGCGGTATGTCCGGGTCATAGCGGTGACACTGGTAGAGATCCACATAGTCAGTACGCAGGCGCTGCAAGGAATCGTCGATTTGCTTGTGAACCTGCTCTGCGGAAAGTCCGCTGTCGGTATCTGACATCGGGAAGAACAACTTGGTCGCCAGGACATAGCTGTCCCTGGAGCGACCCTCCAGCGCTTCTCCCAGGAAAGTCTCCGCCGCGCCCTTGCCATATACATTGGCGGTATCGAGGAAATTGATGCCGCAATCAAAGGCCGCCGCCAGGCAGTTTCGGGCGGTATCCGATTCCACACCCACACCGTATGTCAGCCACGATCCCAGCGCGATTTCCGAAACCTCGAGGTCGCTGTTGCCCAGTTTTCTGTATTGCATAGTCCTGATCCCAGTCGACATTTCGCGCGCCGGATACGGCTGGCGAAAGGGGTGACTCACTTTTCTTTAACATAAACCAGATAATTCCATTTGACCATTGTTCCGCAGACCTTATTTCGTACGGGAGCGGCAGTTTTTTTCCGTATTGTGCGCTGACTCACAGAAAACAACGTGGGGCCAGATGTAGTCTGACACCATGCGTAAAAAGTATTACACACATTTTTTGCTTAACGAGCGGAAAGGTAATTGCAGCGAATACAGTGGTGTCGTTGAGATCAACCGGCTCGCACAGCATGAATTTGAGGGCGAAGAAATTCAGACGCTACTGGCGCAGAATTTTGACCTTGAGGCGGAGGAAGTCACCGTACTAGACTGGTCACGCCTGCATTAGATTCGAATTAGCCCATGATCCCCTTAGGCTAAAACCTGCCCCCGATTTATCGGGGGCTTTTTTTTTGCCTGGCTAATGGACGATGTCGGCGTTTGGCCGCGAGGGGTTGCGCAGAGTTTTCAGGAAAGCGATCAATTCTGCTTGCTGGCCCACGCTCAAGCCCAGGAATTGATCGCGTGCCGACGCCGCTTCGCCGCCGTGTAAAGCGATTGCCTCGTCAAGGGTCAGCGCCCGACCGTCATGCAGATAAGGTGCAGTATCGGCAACGCCCCAAAGTTTGGCGGTGATATATTCGCGGTTTTTCTGTCCACTGGCTGCCACAAAATTTTCTGCCAGGCCGTCCCCCATGTCGTGTCTTTTGAGGTCTGAAAACATCGGTACTTCAACGCCGCCAGCCGATGGCTTGAACCCCATGGGTCTCTGACGGAGATCGATGCGGTAATACACGTTGGCGGAAGGCACCGTATCGACGATCCGGAAACTGAAATCCAGCCAGGGCTTTGTCGTGGTCAGCATGGGGCGATGGCAGTCGCTGCAGCCTGCCGCATTAAACCTGGCAAATCCCTTTCTCGCAGCGCCCCGGGCGGGCAATCGTACGGGCCTGTCCTGGGTTGCGATAAATATTTCCAGCGCACTCATTTCGCCGATCAGGACTTCATCGGTGACGCCATCGCCATCATCGTCTGTACCTGGCCCGAATATTTCTACCGGCTGCATGCCAAAGTGGAACATCATGGCACCCTGGTCAAATTGTCTTAGCGTCGCGAATTCACCTTTGCGTCCGAACGGTCTGACCACCAGATCGGCGTCGATGCCCTCGATTCCCGTGGCATCCAGCCTGCCGTGACTGTCGGCAGTAATAACGCCAAAATCCACGCCCTTGCTCAGCAGTTGCACCGCCAGGCCAGGGTTGTTCAGCGCCTTTGACTTCAAAGTCTGCAGGTCCGAGGTCATTTCCCGCCCGATGGCTTGCGCCCCGCCAGCGCCGAACAATGCAGGCGGGTTGATCAACCGGCCATTGAAGCTGGCCTCGCCCATTTGCAGCTGATCCGAAACATCGATAATTCGCGGCATAAACATCGCAGATGTGGAGATGCCGCCAGCACCACCGATGCCCAGGATCGGCGGAACAGTATCCATGTTGAGCTGGCTGTGGCACTCGACACAACTCTGGGCATCCAAACCATTGACCCGCAAAAACGTAGCGTTGCCCTGTAATGTCGGCCGCCCGCCGGGCGTGGTAGCGTCAGCCGGGTTCTGCGGACCGTCTCCGTACCCGTGTGAATGGTTGAATGGCGTCGCAAAGATGACCAGACCTGCTTTCCGTAGCTGGTTCAGAGTCAGGTGTCCACTGACGATCTGGTCCTGGGTAATGCGCGGGCCGTCCGGGCTGAAAGTCGCTTCGCCAGGCGGTTTTTCTGACAAGACAGTCCGAGGCAAGACGAGGATCAGAATAATGGATAATAACGCGCTGCTTTTTTTGGGCATGGCTCGACTGCAATGTGCTTTTTGTGATTCTTCACAGGAAACTATGTGTTTTTCCGGCGCGATTCAAGTTGCGATCCGGGCGGCCGATATTATGTCCAATCAGTAAAATGGCTTATCAGAGCGCGCGGATTTGTCGCCGGCGAGCCTGAGCTATACACTCGCGGGTCGCCGCGAAAACTGAACCTGGCGTTTTTCGCTTGGGTATCCATACACATTTTATAACTATTGACGGAAATCACATGAAAAATAAATACTTGCATATTCCCGGGCTCATTCTGTGCGCGTTGATTCTTGCCGCCTGTACCCAGGAGACGGATCAGCCGGTGGTGGCCAACAAGGCGCTGACCTCGGGCATCGAGCCGGCTAATTTCGACACGACGGTGCGGCCACAGGACGATTTTTACCGCTATGCGAATGGAACGTGGCTGGAAAACACACAGATTCCGGAAGACAAGTCGAACTACGGTAGTTTTACCGCGCTGGCTGACGGGGCCGAAGAAAACCTGCGGGTATTGATCGAGGAAGCCGCGGCCGACGAAAACAAGGAAGCCGGTAGCGACGCGCAGAAAGTCGGCGATTTCTATTTGAGTTTCATGAACGAAGAAGCAGTGGAGGCGGCTGGGACAACCCCGCTGGTCGAGCCGCTGGCACAGATTGACGGGATCGAAACCAGCGCAGACGTTGTCGCTTATATTGGCGCCAGCCAGCGCATGGGTCTGACCAATCCGTTCGTGCTTTTTGTCAACCAGGACTCCAAGGACTCGACGATGTATGCCGCCTTCATGCATCAAACCGGCCTGGGACTTCCCAATCGTGATTATTATCTTGAGGACGATGAGAGATTCGTCACTCTGCGCGAGAAGTATCGCGACTACGTAAAAACAATGTATGGACTGGCGGGGCTTGAAGGCGGCGAATCGGCTGGTCAGACGGTCCTGGATATTGAAACAGCGATTGCCGAGGCACACTGGACGCAGGTACAGAACCGCCAGCGTGACAAGCTGTACAACCCTTACGATGTCGATGGCGCAAACGAACTGACACCCGGCTTTGACTGGAATATTTTTCTCGACGCGGCGGGACTAGACCCGGCTCGGGATTTCATCGTCCGTCAGCCGAGTTACTTTAGCGCCCTGGGCAATATGGTTGTGGAAACCCCGGTCGATGACTGGAAAACCTATTTCCGGTTCAAGCTGCTCGATGCAGCTGCGCCTTATCTCAGCGAGGCGTTTGTAGAAGCATCCTTCGACATGGGCGGCCGGGCGGTACAGGGCATTGAGCAGAATCAGCCGCGCTGGAAACGCGCCGTCCAGGCGACCGATGAAAACGTAGGTGAGCTGGCCGGAAAAATGTATGTGGCGAAACATTTCCCGCCCGAATCCAAGGTTCGAATGAATGCAATGATTGAAAACCTGCGGGAGGTTTTCATTGAGGCGATCAATGAACTGGAGTGGATGGGCGAGCTGACCAAAGAGCAGGCGCAGGATAAACTGGCGCGATTCAACACCAAGATCGGCTACCCGGATAAATGGCGGGACTATTCCTCGCTGGATATTGTTGCCGATGACTTGGCCGGCAACATCATGCGCTCGAATGCGAGCCAGTACGACCGCATGATCGGCAAACTGGGTGGGCCTATCGACCGAACCGAGTGGTTCATGACGCCGCAGACGGTCAATGCCTATTACAACCCGCCGATGAATGAAATCGTATTCCCGGCAGCTATTCTGCAGCCGCCTTTCTTTAATGTCGGAGCAGACGATGCGGTCAACTACGGCGGCATCGGCGGTGTTATCGGCCACGAGTTCAGTCACGGCTTCGATGACCAGGGGCGCAAAACGGATGGCGATGGCAACCTGCGCGACTGGTGGACCGAAGAAGACGCGACAGAGTTCAAAGCACGGGCACAGGGCCTGGTTGACCAATATGCCGGTTACAGCCCACTGGAAGGTGAACACCTCAACGGCGAGCTTACGCTTGGTGAGAACATCGGCGACCTGGCCGGCCTGACCATGGCCTATCGTGCCTACAAGCACTCGCTCGGTGGCAAGGAAGCGCCGGTCATAGATGGTTTCACAGGCGACCAGCGCTTCTTCCTTGGCTGGGCGCAGGTCTGGGCGCGCAAGTACCGTGACAAAGAGCTGCTGCGCCGACTGAAAATCGATCCGCATTCACCCAGTGAATACCGGGCCAACGGCACAGTCTCGAACATCCCGGAATTTTATGCCGCATTTGATGTGCAGGAAGGCGATGGCATGTATCTCGCCGATGAGGTCCGTGTAAAAATCTGGTAATCGTTGTTTGCCTGGAAAAAGATTGGCGGGTCGATTCCCGCCGGTTCTTTATGGAGTCCTGATATGTTGCGCCAGCTCGCAGTTGTATTTCTTGGGGGATTGATTCTGTCTTCGTGTGCGAAGGATCCGTACGATCCGGAACACGATTACTTTTCCTTTGCCAACAGCGATCAGTTCGTCACGCGGCATCTCGACCTTGATCTCACCGTGGACTTCGACAGCAGGCAGCTGGTCGGTAGTGTCCGCCTGTCGATGGAGCGCCTCGACCCGAAAGCGACTGAACTGATCCTCGACAGCCGCACTTTGCATATCGAAGGGGTGAAGGTATCCCTGCCGGGTGCCCCGGAACAGGATGCCGAGTTTGTAATCGGCGCGACCGACAGGATTCTCGGGGAGCCGCTGATTATTAAGCTGCCGGACGGTTTTGATCCCGGCCCGGAATTTTCGATGACCATCAACTATCGAACCGATCCAAGCGCGACCGCCTTGCAGTGGCTGCCGCCTGAGTTGTCAGCAGGCGGAGAACATCCCTTCCTGTTTTCCCAGTCACAGAACATACACGCGCGCAGCTGGATTCCACTGCAGGACACACCATCGGTTCGGGTTACCTACACCGCCACGATTCGAACGCCACCCGAACTGCTGGCTGTGATGAGCGCAGACAACGACCCGCTGGCGGCGCGCACCGGCGAATATCGGTTCGATATGCCGCAGCCGATACCCAGTTACCTGCTCGCGATCGCCGCCGGGAATCTCTTTTTTGCTCCGCTGGGACCGCAGACTGGGGTCTATGCCGAACCCGAATTGCTCAGTGCGGCAGCCCATGAATTTGCAGATACCCAGCAGATGCTGGATGTCGCATCCGATACATATGGCGAATATCAGTGGGGCCGTTATGATTTGCTGATCCTGCCGCCAAGTTTTCCTTATGGAGGCATGGAAAATCCCAGGCTTTCATTCATTACCCCCAGCATCCTGGCCGGCGACCGCAGCCTGGTATCGCTGATAGCACACGAGCTAGCCCATTCCTGGTCGGGCAACCTGGTCAGCAATGCGACCTGGCGGGACATCTGGCTGAATGAGGGTATCACCAGTTATCTGGACAAGCGCTTGATGGAACTGCTTTTCGGAAAAGAACGGGCCGATGAAGAGCGCGTCATCGGCTACCGGGAATTAATGGAACAACTTCCCGATATCAAGCCTCAGATGCAGGCGCTGGCGCCGAGGCTGAGCAGCGAAGACATAGAGGAAACGCAGGGCACGGTGCATTACGAAAAAGGCCAGCTCTTACTGGAATACCTGGAACATGAGTTTGGCAGGGATGTTTTCGACGGATTCCTGACCGCCTACTTCGCTCATTTCCGGTTTCAGGCGATTACCAGTGAACAGTTTCTTGGCTATCTCGAGGAAAACCTGCTCGATCGATATCCCGACAAGGTCAGTCGCGAGCAGGTAAGCCAATGGCTGTACGATCCGGGTCTTCCCGATGAAGCGGTAATCCCGGTATCGGCGTCGCTGCAGCAGGCGGCCAGCCTCGCAACGCAATGGGCCGATGGAAAGGTATCGCTGGAGTCCGTACCGCTGGAAGATTGGAGCCCACTTGCTGTCGTGCATTTTATTAACAGGCTGCCGGACACGCTTGGCGATGAGCAGTTAGGAGAACTGGACGCGCGCTACGGCTTCAGCGTTTCGGGGAATGCCGAGATCGGCCGATCCTGGTTCATCGAGGTCGCGAAACGCAGATTCCAACCCGCCTACGATGAGATGCAGGGATTCATGAAACGGCACGGGCGAATGCGGCTGGTCGTGCCGGTTTACCAGGCGCTGGCCGAGAATGGCCATGACCGGGCATTGGCCGATAGTATTTTCGCCATAGCGAAACTCGGTTATCACCCGATCACGGTCATGCGGGTGCAATCCGTATTGCCTGAACAGACCGGCGAATAGCCCGCATTTTTCACCAGCGCAATTCGTCGGCACCTTTCGCGGAAGTTGCGAGCGCCACCATGCCGCTCGCCATTGCACAAAGGCGGCCCTCGCTAAACAGAGTTCCCTCGACAAAACAAACGCTATCGGATCGTTTCAGCGCGACCGCATATGCAGTAACCGTCGGCCCATGAATCGCGCGAATGAATTTGACCGACAATTCAACCGTGCCCGCCGGCTGGCCAAGATAATGAACTGCCCCGGCGACACCCAGGGATGCGTCGAACAGACCGGATACCACGGCGCCGTTGACATAGTCGCTGCCAAGCCCACCCAGATGATGTGGCAGGATTTCCGAAAGAACGACCTTGACGACGGTGTCGTCGCTGATGTCCAGTTTGCTGCCAAAAGCGATCATGGCCGGCAAAGCGTTGAATTCTTCCTGCCACTGACGACGCTGGTTTTCATCCATCGGTATGGTTCTGCCTCGCGCCTTGAGGCCTTGAATCGACGTTTTTTCTTTTATATCCATCGTTAATATGGCTCGATTTCCTGCCGCCACAGTAGATTAGTCCTAAGTCGGACAGACTACCAAGCGTATTCTGGCATGAGAGATTGCCTCAGTCACCGTACTTTTGGTTCAATGAGTCTAAATCCAGTGGGGGAATTCCGTGGATCAGCCCAGGCAACGTACAGCCAGCGACGAGATCAGCATGAGCCTGCCGGCATGGACCTATAGCCATGCAGAGTTCTTCGATCTGGAAAAGCAACGCATTTTCAAACGCTCCTGGCAGGTTGTTTGCCATGTTTCAGACATCCCCGACCCCGGCGATTATTTCCGATTCGATTTTCTCGATGAACCCCTGGTCGTTCTTCGCGATAAGCAACGAGCCGTGCGTGCTTTCTCCAATGTCTGTCGCCACCGGGCCTCGAGACTATTGGATGGTGAAGATGGCAGCATGAAAGGAACATGCAGCGATGGATTGATCCGTTGCCCATACCACGCCTGGACCTATGACCTGGATGGCCGGCTGGCCCAAATGCCTTATGAAGAGTCATATGAAGGATTCAGGAAACAGGACTGTCGCCTGCCGGAAATTGCGACCGACATCTGGATGGGATTTATCTTCGTCTCGCTGGAGCCGGCGACACCAACTGTCAACGAAGTCATGGCGCCATTTGATGACAGTCTGTCACCGTTACGCATGGATGAGATGAAAGCACTCGGTCGGGTTAGCCTGAGGTCGCGCAGAGTCAACTGGAAAAACGTGGTAGACAATTATATAGACGGTCTGCACATTAATGTGGCGCATCCCGGTTTGCGCGGCATCGCTGGCAAGAATTACCGATTGAGTGCCGGCGAGCATGTTCAGCACATTCAATCACAATTGCATGAGAGCGGATCGGTCTGCTGGTCCGAGCGCATGTATCTGAAAGTGCTTCCCGAGCGTGCCGACCTGCCCGATGAGCGTCGTCGCCTGTGGGAATATTTCCTACTGTGGCCGAATACGGCTTTCGACATTTACCCGGACCAGGTGGATTTCATGCAAATGTTGCCGGTCAGTCCCGGGGAAACCCTGATTCGCGAGATTTCATATGCCCTGCCAGATGAATCGCGGGAAATGCGGGTGGCTCGTTACCTGAACTGGCGGATCAACCGCAAGGTCAACGCTGAAGACAGGGGCCTGATCGAAAGAGTACAGCAAGGCATGGGCAGCCGTGACTTCAAACAGGGGCCATTTTCGAGCAACGAAGTCTGTCTGAAAATATTTGCAGAAAGAATCCGCAGTATTCTGCCCGTGGCAAACCTGGTGGAGGAGCCGGCGGGCTCTCTGGCCGGGCCGATGACACCGGGGTAGGCGTGGGATTGTCTATGCGCAGCGAATGGGGCGCGATCGAGACGCTCTTGATGCGGCATCCGAAGGAGGCCTTTGCAAGCCAGGCCCGGATCGACCGGCAATGGCAGTCGCTCAATTATCATAGCGCCCCGAATTTCATGGCGGCTTGCCGGGAATTTGATTCACTGCTCGAACTGTTGGCGCCGAGGGTCAACAGGATAGAGTTGCTGCCGGCCGATGGCAGCAGTATCGACTCACTGTATGTTCGCGATTCCACCCTCGTTTGCGACGCCGGTTCCGTCATCGGCAGAATGGGGAAGGAAAGCCGCATTGCCGAACCAGCCGCGGTGGAAGCGTGGCTGATCGAAAATGGCCACCAGGTATGCGGCAGAATTGGCGATGATGGCCTGCTCGAAGGCGGCGATTTGCTCTGGCTCGATGAGCATATCGTTGTGATTGGCCAAGGATATCGCAGCAATCGCCGCGGTCTTGAGCAGTTTGCGGAATTCGCCGGTGACGGCGTCGAGGTGATTGGTGTGCCGTTGCCCCACTGGAACGGGCCCGCCGATGTGTTTCACCTGATGTCCATGATCAGCCCGTTGGACAAGAAGCTGGCGCTGATTCACTCGCCACTGATGCCGGTGGTTTTTCGCGAGTACCTGTTATCGAATGATTTTCGACTGCTCGAGGTTCCTGCTGAGGAATATCTGACCCTCGCCTGCAATGTGCTGGCGCTCGGGCCGCGATTGTGCCTGATGATCTCAGGCAACCCGCGGACCCGGTCTTTGCTGGAGAATGCCGGCTGTGAAGTTCTGGTTTTTTCCGGCGACGACATTTGCCGCAAGGGCGAGGGAGGTCCGACCTGCCTGACCCGTCCATTGCAGCGCGCGCACACCTGAACCAGTCGCCGGCAAGCATTCGGACTCCCAGACAATGGTTAGCCGGGCCTTTCCCTGACACTCAAATATTTTTGCAGCCCCGAGTCCAGCAACGTCATGTCCAGACCGCTGGCTGGCGGCAAGGCCCTTGAATTGGCGGTGTTCCAGAACAGGATATTTGCCGCAAAGTCCGGATCGACCAGGTCATCGTTCATCGCCGCCAGGGTTTTGCCTGTGTAGGTGCCCTCCAGCTTCAAACCCAGCTTGCCGCCAATCGCGACGGCTTTCCGACCTTCGGGTGTAACGCGCGCATATCCCGCACCGAGGTACTGTTCCCGAAAATCGAATCGCTCCGGATCGAACGGCAGGTCAGGGAAATTTTCGTCGTATTTTCTCAGGCGCATGACCGTACGCCGCCAAAGCGATTCCAGCACACGCGGATTTGCTACTGACTCATCGACAACCCTGACCGCGATGACGCGGCTGTTGAGACCCGCAGCGGCGAGACCCAGCCCCAACCCTGCGACACTGCCGGTCGTCCCCATCGCCATATAAATGAAAGCAGGTTCGGGCAACATTCCCTGTTCGATTTGCATCCGGAGTTCGAACGCCGCGTTAACAAAACCTGTTGCCCCGGTTGCGTTCGAACCGCCGGCGGGAATAATAAGCGGATAGACACCGGTTCTCTTTTTCTCGCGCCTGAGTTCTTTTACCGCCGCTGTCGCCTGTTCGCTGATGTTGGGATAATCACAGGTTCGTGCGCCGCTGCGCGTCACGGCCGCGAGATTGGCCGCGAGATAAGACGCTGCAGGTTGCCGCGATAGAATCGCGATGCACTCGAGGCCGAGTTTTCTGCAGCAACGCGCGGTTGCGAGCACGTGATTCGAACCCACCACGCCGAAAGTGATCACGCCCTTGCGATTTTCTGCCAGCGCCCGACCGAGCAAAAACTCCAGTTTGCGAATTTTGTTGCCGCCGTACAGCGGGCTGCTCAGGTCGTCGCGTTTGATCCAGATAGGCCTGTCGGGGCGACCCGGCCAGCCTCTTCGCGTCACTGGGGTTGGCAGACTGGCAAGCATGACTCTTGGTACGCGCTCGCCGAGACCCGGGTAGAATTCGAACAGGACTGCCATGTTTTCAGCTTACCTTGCCGGGCTGGTCGCGCTCCATTTTTTGCGTCTTGTTCTGTTTACCGCCCATGGCGGTCACGATCGATCCGCCGACCACAAGAACGGCGCCGGTCAAGGCCAATGTCCCAAGATTTTCTCTGGCCAGCAGGTCGGGGAATGAGCGGCTGTAGATCTCGGCAAAAAGCAGTGTCAGCAGGGGCGTAATCGCCAGTATCGCGCTGACCCTGGACGCCTGCCAGTGATTCAGCGCTTCGGCAAAAGCGCCATATGCTACCAGGGTATTGACGGAGGCAAACAAAAGCAGGCCAAGCGCAAAACTATTCAATTCTAATATTGCCGTAGGACTGGACCAGGGCCAGAAAAGCAACATCGACGCGCAATAGAGAAGGAACATGATCTGGTTCGATCCCAGGTGTTGCAGCAACTGTTTTTGTGCCAGCGCGAATGCCGCCCAACTTGCAGACGCCACAACCACCATTATCACACCGCTCGTATAGGTATCGAGACTGGTGAATATCTCTGCGAGTCTTTGATTAAAAAACAGAGCCAGTCCGATCGCCAGGATCAATACGCCGACCCATTGCCCGCGTTTGAATCGTTCGCCGAAGAGGAGCAATGCCCCGGCCATCAGCATGATGGGCGCGAGTTGTATAACGACCTGTGCGGTCCCGGGGCTAATAAGATTCAGGCTCAGCAGATAAAGCAGGTAATTGCCGGCCAGGCCGGCAACCGCGATGAGCAGTAACCAGCGGGCGTTTTTTGACAGGCTGCTCAAGGAGGGAAACCTGGCCCTTGCCCCGAGATATATCCCAACGACCAGGGCTGCGATCAGGAATCGGTACCAGGTGATGGTGGCCGCATCCATATGAGCGAGTAAGAGCTTTAAAACAATCGGCAAAACGCTCCACATCGAAACCGTGGCGAGCGACAACAGCAGGCCCAGTCGCCATCGTCCGGTCGTTTGATGCATGGTCTTGTCCCCGGCGGTTTAGGAAAGGAAGGAAGCATATTCCTGTGCCCGGCCCGAAACCACCCGCTTTATGCTTTTTGTTTTCTGTCGATAGTTTTTTCAGTTCAGGCGAATTGCCGGTAATGAGTTTCCCCGGTCCGGTGTCCGGTCGTGATCGAAAATCGACACATCGTGTGTTAGTTTGTATCCGGGTCCACTTCCTTGGCTATTGGAGCAAGCATTGCCTGACCTCTATAAGCCGGGCATTCTGGTTGAAGAATCAGTCGCGCCAGAGCAGTCTATTGAACATGCTGCGGCTTCGATCACTGCTTTCGTCGGCCGCACCCTGCGTGGACCGCTCAATCTTCCCACCGAAATAAATAGCTTTCGCGATTTCAACGAGATCTTTGGCAGTCTCTGGCATTCGAGTCCGCTGTCTTTTTCGGTCGAGCAATATTTTTTACAGGGTGGTCGGAAAGCTGTTGTCGTCCGCGTTATCAATGGTGGAAGCAGCGCCGTAATAGAAATCCCGTGTGCTGAGGAAGTGCTGGCGCTGGAGGCCAGGTCGCCGGGTGCGCACGAAGCGCTGCGCGTGTCAGTGGATTACGACAATATCGAAGACGGCGATGGGCAGCTATTCAACATCGTAATTCAGCGATTGCGTGACCGACATTCGACGGTCGTGGCGGATCAGGAGATTTACCGCTGTGTCGGCGTAAAAGAAAACGATAGTGGGAATATTGCCAATGTCCTGCTTGATTCAAACCTGATGCGGGTCATCGGCGACGTGCCTTCACAACGGCCCGACAAGACCGTAAAAAATAGCTCGTTGGCGGAGGTGGCCTACCTGGGACCATCATCGAAAGGGAGCGACGGCATTGAAACGACTGATTACGATCTGATCGGTTCGGCCTCGGAGGCCACCGGCATGCACGCCCTGCAGAAAATACCTTGTTTCAATTTTCTCGTGTTACCGCCGCATGCTCGCGGCGACGGACCGGGTCCGGTCGCGCTGCTGGCGGCGGCACGATTGTGCCGGAATCGCGGAGCGATATTGCTGACCGATCCCGATGCGGCATGGGGCAGCCCGACCGAGGCGATCGCCGGTTTCAGGAGGTTGAATTTTGCCAGCGACAATGCCCTGATGTTTTATCCCTGGCTCAAAATGATCAATCGGCTGACCGGAAAAACGGAAGATTTCCCGCCATCCGGAGCAATGGCGGGCTACCTCGCGCGCGGTTCAGCCGATGGTAAAGTCTGGCGAAAACCGGCGGAGACCCAGGTTCTCCTGCGCGGCGGAATACGCATATCCCAGATCGTGCCGGATGATCAGGCCGTGCACCTGCGGGCCATGGGTGTGAATGTTCTAAGCCAATACGGATCGCTCGTACAAACCGGCGCCGAGCTGATGACATTGGGTCCCGGTCCAGGCGGCAGCCGGTCGCTGTGCGCCAGGCGAGTCTTGCAACAGACCATCGAAAGCGTTCGCCAGGGTACTCGCTGGGTGGTGTTCCGGAAAAATGACGAGCGCCTGTGGGAAAAGGTGCGCCTGCAGGTCGAGACCTATCTTGCCAAAATACATCGGGAGGGAGCATTCCCCGCCGACCAGCGGAGTCAGGCATGGTTCGTACTTTGTGGACCCAAGACGCACAACGATATCGATCTCGTGGAAGGTGCACTAAACATCATCGTCGCCCTTGCACCTATTAGGCCCGGGCAGTTCCTTGTTTACCGGATTCGTCACTTGATTGGCCGATCGGACGTGACCCGGGTCATCGGCCTGGAACTGGAAAGCATTAATTATCTGAGCGGCTGAACAACCACAGGCACTCAATCGCGTGGCGATATATACATGGTGATCTCGGCGCGAACGACCCGCGTACCTTCCCGGTCCATGACCTCAACGTCCACCACTACATCTTCTTTCTGATTGTATTCACGCAGCTCGAGACGAGCTTCGGCGGACACGTCGCTGCGTGCCTGGCGAAGATATTGAATAGTCATCCCGCGAGGGATCCAGCGCATGTTCCGAGGCATCGTGACTTCGGTCATCATGCCCGCAGCCAATTCGCAAAGGTTGCCCATGGCGAGCGCATGCACACCGCCAATATGATTCTGAACCGAGCGGCGCTTTTTCATCGAGACGCGGGCGATGCCAGGACGCAATTCGACAAACTGTGGCCGGATGCTTCCGAAATATGGCGCCCGAAAACAGACGATCCGGGTAAAAAGCCAGCGACCGCCGGGGAACCCGGAAATGCGCTGATACAGGTTTAATACGTTGATCGCCATCAATGTGAGCCCTAATTCCAATTTCCAGGACTTAGACTACTCCGGAGCGCCATAGCCGCCACCGCCCGGCGTTTCGATAATCAGGATATCACCAGTTTCAACCTGGAAACTTGCGGTCGCCTCAAGCCGGACCACGTCCCCATTCGCTTTTTGCAGGCTGTTTCTGCCGGCAGCGGCATCTGCACCACCAGCCAGGCCGGATGGCGCGGTTTCACGATGTCCGGATAGTATCGCCGCCGTCATTGGTCGCAAGAACTCAAGGCTGCGATGCGCGCCATTGCCGCCGCGATACTTCCCGGCGCCACCCGAGTTTTCGCGAATCGAAAATTCACGTACCCGCACGGGAAACCTGCTCTCGAGAACTTCAGGATCGGTCAGCCGGGAATTTGTCATGTGGGTATGGATCGCATCGGTGCCATGAAAGCCATCGCCGGCGCCGGACCCACCGCAGATGGTTTCATAGTATTGCCATCGCGAATCACCAAAGGTCAGGTTGTTCATCGTACCCTGTGCTGACGCTTGCAGGTTAAGGGCTCCGTACAAGGTGTCGACGATGCACTGGGATGTTTCAACATTTCCGGCAACCACCGCGGCCGGGTATTCCGGCGCCAACATGCTGCCCGCCGGTATTTTTATTGCCAGTGGTTTCAGACAGCCCTCGTTGAGCGGGATCTTGTGATCGACAAGTGTCCTGAACACATACAGTACAGCTGCGGTACACACCGATGCCGGCGCGTTGAAATTGTTCCCGGCCTGCGGCGAGGTTCCTGCGAAATCGATAATCGCGCTGCGCTTGATTTTATCCACACAGATCGCAACACGGATCGTCTGGCCGGTATCCATCATCGACGAGTAGGTACCGTCTTTGAGCTTGTTTATTGCGCGACGAATGGACTCCTCGGCGTTGTCCTGAACGTGCCCCACATAGGCCTGCACGGTCGCAAGCCCATAGTGATCTATTACGCGATCGAGTTCCTGCAGGCCACGCCGGTTCGCAGCAATCTGTGCCTTGAGATCCTCGATATTCTGCGTCGGGTTTCGCGCCGGCCACTCGCCGCGTCCCAGCAGGCCAATGATCAGGGCTTCGTCGAGGTGTCCGTCCCTGACGATCCTGAGGTTATCCAGCAGCGCGCCTTCCTGTTCGATCCGCGTACTGTCCGGTGGCATCGAGCCAGGTGTGATGCCGCCGATATCGGCATGATGCGCGCGTGATGCGAGGTAGAAAACAGGCTCTGTGCGATCGAGCCAGACGGGCGTGACTACCGTGATATCCGGCAGATGGGTGCCACCGGCATAGGGCGCGTTTAGCGCAAAACTGTCGCCGGGCTGCATATCCGTCGCGTGCTTTTTGATCACGGTCGCGACGCTGTCGCCCATGGACCCGAGGTGTACCGGCATATGCGGGGCATTCGCCACCAGCGCGCCCTGTCCATCGAACAAGGCGCAGGAGAAATCCAGCCTTTCCTTGATGTTTACCGAATGTGCCGTGTTGCGCAGAACCACACCCATCTGGGTCGCGATGTGCATGAACAGGTTGTTAAAGACCTCCAGCATGATCGGGTCGGCGTCAGCGCTGGCAATTGCCGGCTTGACTTTTTCGTCGCACCTCTCCAGTTGCAGATGTCCGTCATCGAGAACGCTGGATCGCCATCCATGATCGACAACCGTGGTCGATGAATCATCGAAGATCACTGCAGGGCCATCGACCATACAGCCGGCCCCCAGGTCAGCACGATCAAACCAGTCGGCAGTTCGCCAGTCACCCAGGCAATAAAAGGGCAACTGTTCGATCGCATCCGGTAACGACGATTTCGCCAATATCACTGGTTCGGAGTTTTCCGGGTCACCGATGGACTCGACGGCCAGGTTTTCGATTATGACGTCCTGGCCGGAAACCGAAAAGCCGTAGTGGTCGTGATGTGCGGTTGAGAAATCGTTTTTCATCGTCTCCGGGTCGGACCAGGGCACGGTCAATACGCTGTCGGATCCCTGGTAGCGCAGCTGCGCCTGGCATTTGGTTTGCACACTCCGGCCTGCCGCCTGCTGTGCGGCAACGGCTTCGCGTGACCGTCGAGCCAGCCGGTCGGCGAGCGGCTGCAGGGCAGCCAGCGATTTCTCGTCGAGAAGGGTCGAGACGGTCTGTTGCCGCAGATCACGGATTTCGGCCAGACCCATACCCAAAGCCGACAACACACCGGCCTGTGGGTGAACCAAAATCCGGCGCATGCCGAGGCTGTCTGCAACCCGGCAGGCGAGCTGCCCGCCGGCACCGCCAAAGCAATACAGCGTGAACTCCTGGGCATCGTGACCGCGCTGGACGCTGACCGTTTTTATCGCGTTCGCCATATTTTCCACCGCGACGGTCAGGAATCCTTCCGCGATTTTTTCGGCGGATTTTTTAATGCCTGTGTCTGCACTGAATTGCCCGGCGAGTTTTTTGAAGGCCTTTCGGGTCGCACCGATGTCCAGCGACTGCTTGCCGGCAGGGCCAAAGACCATCGGGAAAAATTTCTCGCTTATTCTTCCCAGCAGCAAGTTGGCGTCGGTGATGCACAATGGGCCATTCCCACGATAACAGGCCGGCCCCGGGTCGGCGCCCGCGGAATCGGGACCAACCTGCAGGCGGCCATCGCGAAACCGAAGACGCGATCCGCCGCCAGCGGCGACGGTTTCGATACGCATCATCGGCGCCCGCATTCGAACTCCAGCGACCTCGGTCTCGTACACCCGCTCATATTCGCCGGCATAAAGCGAGACATCGGTAGAAGTTCCACCCATGTCAAAGGCAATCAGGCTGTCGAAACCGGTGGCAGTCCCGGCCTTCGCCATCGCCACCACGCCGCCGGCAGGACCCGACAGAATGCTATTGCGGCCGTGGAAACGGTGCGCTTCGGTCAGTCCGCCATGGCTTTGCATGAACAACAGGCGCATATCGCGATATTTTTGGTTCAGCGCATGATCTATCCGATCGACGTAACGCCTGAGCAGCGGTGTCAGGTAGGCATCGACTACCGTGGTGTCTCCACGTGAAACCAGTCTGATAAGAGGTGCAGATTCGTGCGAGACCGAAATCTGCGTGAAGCCGATCTGCGCCGCGATTGCTGCGATGGTTTTTTCGTGCTCCGGGTATCGATAGCCGTGCAAGAGCACGATGGCGAGCGCCTTGATGCCTTGTTGAAAAACCGATTCGAGCTGCGCCTTGACCTTTTCCTGGTCCACTGGCGTTAGCAATGTGCCATCGGCTGCCATCCGCTCGTCGATTTCGACCACTTGCCGATAAAGCATCTCCGGTAATACGATTTCTCGTGCAAAAATATCCGGGCGGTTCTGGTAACCGATACGCAGCGCATCGCCAAAGCCCTTGGTAATTACCAGCGCAAGCGGCTCACCCTTGCGTTCCAGCAGGGCATTGGTAGCAATTGTCGTGCCCATTTTGACCGCCGCCAGCGAATGTTCCCTGAACGCGAGGTTTTCAGAATCATCGAGTACACGCTGGATACCTTCCAGAGAAGCGTCTGCATACCGATCATTTTCAGAGAGCAATTTGAGGGTCTGAATTTGGCCATCGGGCCGTCGCGCAACCACGTCGGTAAAGGTGCCGCCGCGGTCAATCCAGAATTGCCAATTTTTTTGTTCAGTCATTGATAGCGGGATCTACGAAAGACGCTGGTCCGGCCAGTGGTGATCAGGTTAGCACCTGCGCAATATGAATGTGCCGGTTCAGCTTCCGTTCAGCTTATACAGGTTAAATTTCCACTATTGATGAAAGACACAGGAGACTCCGACATGTTCAGCCCATCACGCGACAACCTCAATTTTGGAAAAGAGTACCAAATGAAGGAATTGTTATACTTCGACCAGTCCAAACATGCCGGGAGAAAAATCATGAACAGGTTCGTGACATTCGTTTCTGTTCTTTCTGTGGCCATCATTTTGAGTGGTTGTGCGGCGAGCGCACATGTACAGGATGTACGCGCCGACGATGCGACCCGCCTTACAGTCGGAACAGTACAAAGAGAAATTCGGATGGGCATGTCGGCCGCCGATGTGGCCGAGGTTTTGGGTTCGCCGAATATCGTAACTACCGATGGGGAACGTCGGGAAACCTGGATATATGACAAGATTTCGAGCGAAGTCGTTTATTCCAGAAGCAGCGGAACGGTCGTCGGCCTGATTTTCGGCAGTAGCGGTGGGGGACTGGGTGTTGGCAGCAAGGAGGCGGGTGCCACGGCGTCATCGCAACGCACACTCACAGTGATCATCAAGTTTGATGACGACAATTTGGTTCGCGACTTTTCTTACCACACTTCGCGTTTTTAACGAGGCGCTGGTCTTTTGTTAATTGCCAATAGCTGGGCCAATAGCTGGGCCAATAACAGGTTCGTGCTCACGGCCTGTGGTGTGCTAGCCACTTTCTTACTTGCTGGTTGTGCAGCGAAGGGCATACCCGAAGATGCGCTGAGGCTGCAGGAGAGTTCTCTGGAAATCAGAAACATTCAGACGAGAACATTTTCCGCTGCATCCGAAATGGAGATTCTCGCCGCGTCAATCGCGGTGTTGCAGGATATGGAATATGGCATTGACGAGATAGAAAGGCCGCTTGGTGTTCTGACTGCGTCCAAACTCGTTGACGCTGATTCATCCAGCCAAAAGACCGGTTTGTTTTTTCTCGATCTATTGTGCGCGATTGGAGGTAGCGGCGACTGTGATTCGTCAACTCATGCCGATGACTCACAAAAAATCATGCTTACAATGGTGGTAATGCCCAGTCTCGCCAATGAAAATGAGTTCGTTACTCGGGTGACGCTCCAACGCGTCGTTTTTGACAAGGAATCCCGAGTGAATCTCAGAGAAAAAATTGTCGATCCGGAAATCTACCAACAGATTTTTGAGAACCTTTCCAAATCAATCTTTCTACAGGCGAACCAATGAAAGTCAAAATCAGGCCTATCGCGTTTGTGCTGGTTTTATTGCTGGGCGGATGCGCCACTGTGGCACCTGACGTAATTGGCGGTGGCACCCAGCTCGAAGTCCGGCAAATGCAGACCCGGGAGTACGATACCCTGGACAAACAGATGACCATGCGATCGGTCATCGCGACGCTCCAGGATCTCGGGTTTCTAATCGATAACGCAGACATGAGTCTCGGGGCGATCACGGCTACCCGCCTTCACCAATACAAGATGCGCATGACAGTTACGGTAAGAGAGAAGGGAAACGATCGTATAGCTGTTCGAGTGAGCGCTCGCATCGGGGAGAATAACGTAGCCAATCCGAAAACCTATCAGGATTTTTTCGTGGCGCTGGACAAAGCGATGTTCCTTACCCTTCACAAGGTTGACTGAGGCTCGCGTATACTGAACGTCTGCCTTCGGCAAGAAGCAGACACACGGCAGACTCCTGAAAACCACTATCGTTCGACGAATTTCTTCAGTCTCAAAAGCGCTGCATCCCATTGCTCTGCGACGGTGTCTAGATAGGTTCGCGCATCGTTGATCGGTTCAGGTACGCATCTGTAGTGTTTTTCCCTGCCACTCCGTTCGGACATTACCAGTCCAGCCTTTTCAAGGACTCGCAGGTGTTTGGTGACACCCTGATGCGTTATTTCAAGACCTTCGGCCAGTTGCACAATAGAACGTGGCTGACCACTACCGAGTCGAGCAACAAGCTCCAATCGTGTGGCATCACCAAGGGCGGTGAAAACCGAAGTGAGTTCGGGTATCGATTTTTCAGGCTCAGGTCTCGACATAGGCCGCGATGTTCTTCGCTTGCTCTTCCCACCCTTTGCTGTTCTCACGAAAGGCGTCTGCGCGACGATCACTTGGCAAGGCGCTGAACCCCGACTCGGAAATCAAGAGTCTGGTGCCATCGCGCGTCGCTTCAAGCTTGAATTCAACAAGCGTCTGCGGTTCTGTCGAGGGATCCAGATCGGAATCGCGCGATCCGGGACACCAGGCGAACGCAAATAGTCGCTCGTGCTCCATCTTCTTGATGATCGCCACCCATTCCAGGTGTTCATATCCTGGATAGGTGATCTGTCCCCGGGTCACTTCACCGACCTTGAACGGTCCATCGAGATTTGCACGAAACCACTCGCCGAATTCGTTGTGATCTGTCAGTGCACGCCAGACACGCTCGACGGGTGCATTTATTTCGATACTTTGTTCTATTCGATCCTGCATATTATCCAACCCCTTGGTTGGATATCTTATACCACGAGTGGTTTGACAAATACAACCATTTAGTTGGATATAAATAGTAAAATCCCTTCGATTACCGAATGTCCGCTTTCGGCCAAGAGTGGTCGGAAGCGGATTGTTAACGAACGTCTGTCACGCCTCGCGACAGGTCGACCAAGCCCGGCAGTGATATTGACACGGCCCTGACCGGCAGCCATCCTTTCCGAGTGAGATTGTGGAAATGCCGAGGCTCATGCGAAACCTGTTGAGAATATCGGCATTGCTCGCATGGCTGGCGCTATCTGGCGTGTCTTTCGCCCAGGACGTGGAGCCGCGTCGCTGGACCCACTTGCCCGTCGGCCTCAACGTCTTAGGGGCCGCATACGTCTACACCGACGGTGACATCTTTCTTGACCCGGTCCTGCTGGTCGATAACGCAGAGACCGAACAGCACACTGCGGTCGTTGGCTATACGCGCAGCTTTGGCCTCGCCGGCAGGACCGCGCGTCTCGATGTGCTCTTGCCCATCAGGAAGGCACGCTGGCAAGGCTTGCTGGACGGAGTGTTCACCACCGTGCGGCGCGAGGGGCTCGCCGATCCGATCTTCCGCCTGTCGGTCAACCTGGTCGGAGGGCCAGCCCTGAAAAGCAAGGAGTTCCGGGAGTTTCGTGCCGCCCGCACGACCAGCACGATTGTGGGTATGGGGCTCGCCGTCACGGTGCCGCTCGGCGAATACAAGAAGGACAAGCTGCTCAATCTCGGCGGCAACCGCTTCGTCATCCGGCCGGAGATCGGCGTGGTTCACACGCGTGGGCGGTGGTCCTACGAGCTGACCGGGTCGGTGTTCTTGTTTGAAGATAACGACGAGTTCTGGAACGGCAACAAGCTTGAGCAGAATCCGCTCTACGTCGTGCAGGCACACGTCATTCATGTCTTCCGGCGGGGTAAATGGCTCGCGCTCAGTGCAGCCTACGGCCGCGGCGGCGAGTCCGAGATCAACGACGTACGTAAGAATGATCGCAGGGACACGATCCTGTCGGCCGTGACCTTCGGATTCCCGATCACGCAAACTCAAGGGCTCAAGATCGCCTACATACGCGGACGCAGGCAAGAAGACGTCGGAGCCGACACCGACAACTTCGCTGTAGTGTGGTCGAAGCGGTTCTGATACGTGGTCGCTTTGGGTTGCGATTTCAACCGGTGGACGCAACACCGGCGCCCTCAGTCAAAACAAACAGCTGTCAATATTCTCTTTCCCGTAGCTATTCACATAGTCCTTGTATGAGGAACGCAACATTCGTGTAACGCTACCACCGCCCATCGGAAACTTAATCAATGTCCCGTCCTCAAGCCGGAGGCTCTTTACTGGAATAATTTCCCGAGTAGCACTTGTAACAAAGCATTCCGTTGCGGAACGTATGTCATTGACAGAAAGCAAAGTCTCGTTAAAGGAAATTCCTGCAGACATACAAAGCTCTGAAACTATACCCTTCGTCAAGCCGCTAAGGATTCCGGATTCAACTGAGGGTGTCTGCACAGCTTCATCGATCACGAAGAGAACATTACTGTTGGAGGCCTCAGTAAGATATTGCTTCTGATTCAACATCAGGCAATCCTCCGCACCGAGTTCTCGAGCCTCAAGGACACCCAGAACATTGTTGAGGTAGTTGCCACCCTTGATAAATGGATTCAGAGCGTTTATCGGATTGCGGCGAACAGACGGTATCGCAAGCGTCAGTCCTTCACTGTAATGATGTGCAGGCCATTCGGGTATCGCCTTCACAATGATGACGCGGAGCGGCAGCAGGTCGGGCGCCGGGTAGAGATTTATTGGTCCACTGCCGCGTGTGTAAGTATAACGAACATATGCATCACCAGTGCCGCCGCTCTTGTGCCAAGCTGCTATCGTGCTGGCAACCTCTGCATGCAATTCCTGCATCGAATCACTGATACGCAATTGTATCAGGCTGGCTGAACGCAGCAGCCTCTGCCAATGCTCGGCACCTAAAAGGGGTACCCCGCTGTAGGTACGGAATACATCGTAAACCGAATCACCGTATAAAAAGCCACGATCTGTAATGGGAACGGTGCCCTCATCCAGCGGCATTCTTTTGCCATCAACACTGGCATAGCCTTCTTGTGTACCCAAACTCGATACTCCTGATTAATTAGCGCGCTACGTTTTTTCGACCTAATTCCGAGTGCATTCGATAGCTAGATCGACGGGTCTGTCATCGGTGAGGCGTTTTTCTATTGTACACATGGCTCAAGCTCAGCAGGAACCTGTCGAATGTCGTTGACCGCATAGAGTACA
>JAPUGL010000036.1 GCA_027292775.1 Gammaproteobacteria bacterium
TCTTGGCGTTGTCCGGCTCAAAGGTCAACGCATGTTCGAAATGAGCAATGGCCTCTTAGAACTTGCCCTGGTCCCGGCAGGCATTGACAAGATTGATACAGGCGTTTGTCAGCAGTGTATCCACCCGGGTTGACGCCAGCAATTCCGGCTCGGCCTCGGCCGGTCGCGACATCATGCGCAGAATCAGGCCCAGCTCGTGACGATATCCGGCATTATCCGGTTCCAGGTCACAGGCCCGCCGGCAATCCGTCTCGGCCAGTTCAAACTCGGCCAGGAACTGATTCGTCTGGCTGCGGCTAATCAGCCAATGCGGGTTATCCGGAATCAGTTCGATAGCTTTAGACAGGTACTCGCGGGCGGCGGCAAAATTCTCGAGCGCCTTGTATGATTGCGCCTTTTGGTAAAGGGCCAACGCATTTTCCGGCTCTGTTTCCAGGAGGCGGTCCAGGCATTCGATCGCCTCGTCATGCCGGCCCTGTCCGAACAGGCAAATCGCCAGACCGAGCGAGGCGCCGGTCTCCGGGTCTTGAACGGCTAACGCACGACGAAACATTTCCTCCGCTTTCGAATAGTTTTGCGTGGCCAGCAACGCATTGCCGAGATTTATCATCGCGGGGGAAAACTCCGGATTGATTTCCAGGGAACGCGAAATCAAACCCACTGCCTCGTCAGCTTGTCCCTCCTGGTAAGACAACAGCCCGAGCATGTGCAAAGCGTCTGCGTTTTTTGGTTCTTCGGCAAGTACCTGCCGATATAACAGAGCCGCGTTTTCAAAGTCGCCGTTTTGATGCTGACTGACGGCTTTTTTCAATTTCTCGGCGTGGCTCATCAGTGTCACATTGTATGCGGGCAGACCCGACCGGTCGGGCCAAATATAACAGATGGCCGCTGGCGACCCACCGATTTAAGGTTATGCCGAGGGTATTGCATCGAAAGCGATAGAGATTCTTTTCTGTTCGCTCTCGAACGGTATGGTCCGGTGATAAAAATAACTGGGAAAGATGAAATAGTTACCGGCAACCGGGCGGAAGATTTTCAGGCGGTGCTCGCCGCGGCAATTCATCGTTTGAGGAGGCGCACCGAACTCGATCCAGCCTGCCTTGCTATCGTCATCGTCGCCTATTTCTTCAGGTACCTGGACATAATAGACGCCGCTTAGCCAGGCCGCCGGGTGAATATGCGGCAACTGGTGTCCCTGCGCATTCATGACCACCGCCCACATGGTCAGGTGCCAGCTATCGGGCTTGCCGTCAAACAGGAATCCTGCTTTCTTCATGTCCAGCGTTGCCAGGAAACGGCCGACACCCGCGGTGATTTCCTTTTCGACAATCGCGATCGGGCCTTTCTCTCCGGCCAGCAGGTCTCCGGTGTGGCTGCCATGACGTGTGGCATGACCCGCCGGTTCGTATACCAGCGTGGGGTGCTCGAGTATATGTGTGGCAAGTGCCTGGTTGATTTCATCGGGGGACTGTCCGTGACTTGCGACGGCCAGTTCGGTCTGAAAAATCAACTTGTCGAAGTTGAGTAATTCGCTGTCCATGAGTTGACAACCGGGCTCCTGTCCGGCAACAACGGCCACCGCCAGGGCGCCGGTTCGTCCCGGCGAGCGCGCCAGGCATTGCCTGGCGATATCGATCGCCTGATCCGGCTGGCCGAAACCGATCAGTAGATCGGCGATCTTGATTTGAATTTCCTGGTCATCCGGTGCGAGTCGCGCCGCTTCCCGGTACGCAGCCAGCGCTTCATCATTACGGCCGAGTTCCTGCAAACTGACCGCGAGGTTGTTTTGCGCCTCGGCTTCCGGTTCGACCGACAACGCTTTCCGGTATACGGCAACGGCATCCTCGTAACGGCCCAGGTTGTGCAGGGCCACGCCGATGTGCGTGCCAAGCCGGGGTATGTCCGGAGCCAGTGCCTGCGCCTTCAGAAATGCGGCGAGCGCCTGATCCGGGTCATCCATGGCCAGATAAACGAGGCCCGCGTTGTGCCACGCGGACACATAGTCCGGTTTGATCTGCAACGCTTCTGAAAATGCCTCAGCGGCCTGGTGATGCCTGCCCAGTGCACGCAACGCGAAGGCCAGGTTGTGCCAGACCTCTGCGTTACCGGGCTCGATTTCAAGTGAACGGCGGAAAGCGCTTTCCGCGGCCGCCGTCTGCTGCAGATTATTCAGGCTCTTTCCCAGCGCGTTATGCCAATTCGCCTCGTCCGGTTGCTTTAACAAAGCCGCCTCGAAATCCTCAACCGCAGCCTGGAACTGGCGCTGGAGATGCCGGAGGCTGCCGCGCAGCGCAAGAAGTTCCTCGTCGCCGGGAGTTTTCAACAAGGCTTCTTTGAGCGCCGCGCCCGCCGGGTCGAACTCGCCGCGATCCAGTTGTTTGCGAATCGATTCGATATCGTGCATCAGGTCAACACCATAGTTGAAGGAGGGACTTTAGTTAATGGGGGGACTTTATTAAAGCCGGGCGTCAGGGGACAATCAGTGCTTTCCGATTACACGGGCCGCGTATTGAAAGAAAATCAGGATTTTTGGGGTGAATACTGGGCGGCGGGTCCGTTGACCTCGATGGTCGATGGTTTCGAGACCAATTACCAGGGCGAGTTGCGTGACCGCTGGCTGGAGTTTTTTTCTGTTTTTCCGGCGCACTCGCGCCTGCTGGATATTGGCACCGGTAATGGAGCGATCGCGATGTTCGCGGCGGAGTATTCGCGAAGCGAGGAGAGGGATTTTGAACTTCACGGGGCGGACCGGGCCATAATTGATCCACGGCGA
>JAPUGL010000037.1 GCA_027292775.1 Gammaproteobacteria bacterium
CCTGGGTGAAGCCGATCTTTTACGGCGTGCAATGGGTAAGAAAAAGCCGGAAGAAATGGCCAAGCAACGGGAAATTTTCCTGCGTGGCGCAGACAAGGCGGACATCAATACAGAACTCGCCACATACATATTCGATCTGATGGAGAAATTTGCCGGTTATGGTTTCAACAAGTCCCATTCGGCCGCCTATGCAGTGCTTGCTTATCGCACTGCATGGCTGAAGGCGCATTATCCCGCCGCGTTCATGGCCGCGGTGCTATCGACGGACATGGACAACACCGACAGAGTAGTAACACTGATCGATGAATGTGAAGCCATGGATATCGAAGTCGCGGTACCGGACATCAACCATTCCGGCCATGCCTTCGTGGTCTCCGGTCCGCGAACCATTCGCTATGGCCTGGGTGCGATCAAGGGAGTTGGGCGAAGCGCGATCGAGGGCCTGATCGCGGAACGATCCTCAGGCGGCGCGTTCGCCAGCATCGTCGATCTTTGCCAGCGAGTCGATCTGCAAAAGCTCAACAGACGCGTCATGGAGGCGCTGATCCGCTCGGGCGCGATGGATAGCCTGGGCGTCGGCCGCGCCGCGCTGCTGGCGCAATTACCGGCCGCGATGAAGCTCGCCGAACAGGATGCAAAAGCCAGCGAAGCAGGTCAGGACGACATGTTCGGATTCAGCGGGCCGGGCCCGCAAACCGACGAACCGCAGGCTCTGCTTGATAGTCCACCTAAATTGGATGCACCTGAATGGAGCGACAAAGAGCGGCTGGATGGCGAATTCGACACCCTGGGTCTTTATCTCACGGGACACCCGATCACGCGTTATGAAAGAGACTTGCCGCAGCTTGTCGGTAACCGGATTGCCGACCTGGGCGATGGCCAGCCGGTGGGGAACGGCCGCAATCAACACGGGAGCATCCGCAATGTCAGCATCGCGGGGGTCGTGCTGAAAATAGGCAAGCGCGGCAACCGGGTTACGTTGCAGCTGGATGATCGTAGCGGGCGCGTGGAAGTAACCTTGTTCGACGAAGCTTACCAGGAGTTTCGGCATCTCTTGCTGGTCAAGGCGGTGCTGGTAATTCACGGCGGTCTGCGATACGACGAATTCAGCAATGGCTGGCAGATTACCGCCAAAAACATCCAGGATATCGACGAAGCAAGGGAGCAAATGGCGAGAAAGCTGATCATCGAATGGCAGGGGCAGCAGGACGGGCAACAGTTCGTGCTCGAACTGAAGGGGACGCTGCGACCCTATCTTGATGGCCATTGCGGTGTCTGGGTGAGATATATCGGTAGTGACGCCAAGGCCTTGCTGGCGCTCGGTGCCGATTGGCAGGTCCGGCCAACCCGGGAATTGCTGGATAAACTGGATAAACTGGTTGGCGGGGAACACCTGAAGCTGGTCTATCCGCCACCGCCGGGAGCCCACTAAACGGACCGGCCACCAGCGCCTGTACGGGCTTGTACGGGCTAGGCTCTATCGGTAATGTGGGTATCTGTTTTCCGCGGTGTACAGCATGGATCTGAAATTTCTCGATTTTGAGCAACCCATCGCCGAACTCGAGGCGAAAATCGAAGAACTTCGTCATGTCGGCAGCGACGCCGATATCAATATCAGCGAGGAAATTAACCGGCTTGAGGACAAGAGCCGTTCGCTGACCAAGTCGATTTTTTCTGAATTGAGCGCCTGGCAGGTGACCCAGCTCGCGCGGCATCCGCAACGGCCATACACCAACGACTACCTGGCAAAAATATTTACCGATTTTCAGGAATTATCCGGTGACCGAATGTATGCGGACGATCCGGCGATCGTTGGCGGTTTGGCGCGGCTGGACGGCCGGCCGGTCATGGTCATCGGCCATCAAAAAGGCAGGGACACCAAACAGCGGGTGCACCGCAACTACGGTATGCCGAAACCCGAAGGCTATCGCAAGGCCTTGCGCCTGATGCATACGGCCGAACGATTTTCGCTGCCGGTCATCACGCTGATCGACACGCCGGGCGCCTATCCGGGCGTCGGCGCCGAAGAACGCGGGCAGAGCGAGGCGATCGCCAGAAACCTGTATGAAATGGCTGGCCTGCGTACGCCCATCCTGGCGGTTGTCATCGGCGAAGGGGGCTCTGGCGGTGCATTGGCCATCGGCGTATGTGATCGTCTGTTGATGCTCGAATACAGCATTTACTCGGTGATTTCTCCCGAAGGTTGTGCATCCATACTCTGGAAGACCGCGGACAAGGCGGAAGTCGCTGCGGAAGCCATGGGTATTACTGCGGAAAGGCTGGCCAAGCTGGACCTGGTCGATGAAATTATCGGCGAACCGCTCGGTGGTGCACACCGTGATCCCGATGCAATGGTCGAAGCCTTGAAAAATTCTTTGTTGCACAATCTCGAGGCGCTTAGCGGTCACAACACTGACGAATTACTGGAGCAGCGTTATCGGAGGCTGATGAACTTCGGGCTCTACAAGGAAGCGGCGGATTAGCCCGCATATTTCACCGAGGCGGTAGCCGCCGGGCATAAGAAACGGAAGATTTAGGTATTTTGGGGCATCGGTCGATTGATTGCTGATTACAGGTTGTACACCGTCGTCTACCTATCGCGGTCCTGGCTGGTTCTCGGACGCCTGAGCTTGGTATTCACTCAACCCATAGCGACCGCTATGAGTTTCGGTCCAGACCTGCCCTCGGCCGGCCGAGCCTTCAGCCAGATTCCGCGATCCCTGGTGAATTATGCGGGCAGCCAACCATGACCCCTGGCAGCGAAACCCTGGCGGACAGGTTACGCCAGGTGCTCGCCGGGCATTTATCCGATCCCCGGCATAGCAAATATTGCGTTGCATTCAGCGGAGGTCTCGATTCTAGCGTGCTGTTGGCGCTGATGACTTCAATCCTCGCCGAATGGCCGGACGCCACATTGCGAGCCATTCATGTCAATCATGGTCTTTACGCCGACGCTGATCGGTGGCAGTCGGCGGCGCAGGATTTCGCACGAAAACTGAACGTGGATTTTTCGGCGATTCAGATCTTTGTTGCCGGGGACACGCCTGGTGGTGTGGAAGCCGCTGCGCGCGACGCGCGCTATCGGGCGCTGACAGATACCATGGCTG
>JAPUGL010000038.1 GCA_027292775.1 Gammaproteobacteria bacterium
TGGTTCTGGCCGAGGATCCGCAGGTTCAACTGGTTCGGCCACCAGTGTTGGTTCGCTGTGCCGCCAACGGCCTGGTGAGCGGTGCCCATCACCGGGCACTTGCTTTGTTCGCTTGTCATATTCTCTCCAATCGTGTTCTGCATTTCTTTTTCAAAAACATCCGGTAGCCATGGAGGATCTCGAAGATCTGGGTGATTTCCTTTTTTGAGGGCTTTCTCATCCCAGTACTTGGGGCCGCCCGTTCTCAAGCTGCGAGGTTGTTCAGCTGATGTTTGCAAGCATTTTCAAAAAGCGGCCCGCACGGGGTTTCTCAGCCTTTTTTGCGGAATACAGGTAACGACGATTCGCTTGCGATTCACCGGAAAATGTGTCTTTCAGTTTTTTTCTGTTTTGCTGTCTTTAAGGTCCACAATGGTCTTCTGAACTGGCTGGACCGATGAGTAAATATCAGTTTAGAATGATTCTAGATTTAAAATATAACCGTTGTCCGGGCTGCTGTCAAACACCCGCATTGACCGCCAGACGGGGCCTGTGTAGGGTAAGCTCGGTCGCCTTAGGAGACAAGTATTGCCAAAGAAAAACAGCCAACCGGACTTCGAAAAAGCCCTGTCGGAACTCGAATCACTGGTCGATAACCTTGAAAAAGGCGAGCTGCCTCTGGAAGAAACTCTAAAACAGTTCGAGCGTGGTATCGAACTGACGCGGAGCTGCCAGAAAGCATTGAAATCGGCGGAGCAGCGGGTGAAAATTCTGCTGGCAGGCAGCGAGACGGAAAAAACAGAGCCCTTCGACGAAGCCGACGAATAACGGACCCCAATGAACGAACCGCCCCTGACCCGCCTCATCGAGGACTATCGCCTGCGTGTGGAAAACGCGCTTGACCGGTACCTGCCGGCGGCGACCGAGCCGCCAGAGCGATTGCACGCGGCGATGCGTGATGCGGTGTTAGGCGGCGGCAAGCGCGTCCGGCCGCTACAGGTATACCTGACCGGCGAATCGGTGGGGGTCGAATTGTCGGTACTCGACGGACTGGCCTGCGCGGTGGAAATGATCCACGCCTATTCGCTGATCCACGACGACCTGCCGGCGATGGATGACGACGATTTCCGCCGCGGCAAACCCACCTTGCATCGCGCTTATGATGAAGCGACTGCGATTCTGGCCGGCGACGCCTTGCAGGTTCTCGCATTCAGCGTACTTTCCCGCCCCGATTCGGGTCCGCGGGACCCGGAAAGCAAGCTGGCGATCATCCAGTGCCTTGCCAATGCCTCGGGCACCTCGGGCATGGCGGGTGGCCAGGTCGTCGATATCGAGGCGACCGGAAAAGTGCTCAGTCTCCCGGAACTCGAGCAGATGCATCTCCTGAAAACCGGGCGCCTGATCCAGGCCTGCGTGAAAATTGCCGCACTTTGCTGTAGCGGACTATCTGCCGAGGTATCGCAGGGACTGGAACGGTATGGCCGCGATATCGGGCTGGCATTTCAGATCAAGGACGACATTCTCGATGTGGTCGGCGATAGCCAGACCATGGGAAAGACTGCCGGAGTGGATCAGGCGCTGGAAAAGGCGACTTATCCGGGTTTGCTAGGTCTGGAATCGGCGGAAAGCAAAGCGGCCGACCTCGCCCGCAGCGCCTGTGCAGCACTCGAACCCATGGGCAGCAAGGCTGACCGGCTAAAGGAACTGGCGGAGTACATCGTCAGCCGGCAACGCTGAGCAGACGTCAACCGAAAGATGTGTTGCGATAGTGTTTGTATACGACGGGACAACTGCCGGATAATCGTCCGTATCCGGCCGAACGGCCCCAGCAAACCCAGCGACGGTAAAAAATTAGCCAATGAGCGCTAAAAACAATCCACCGATGTTGCCACGGATAGACAATCCGTCCGCATTGCGTGACATGTCCGTCGATGAATTACAGACACTGACCGACGAGCTACGCGCCTTCCTGATCGACACGGTCAGCACGATGGGGGGGCATTTTGCAGCCGGCCTGGGCACGGTCGAGCTGACGGTCGCGCTGCACCACGTATTCAACACGCCGCACGACCGGCTGGTCTGGGATGTCGGCCATCAGGCCTACCCACACAAAGTGCTGACCGGCCGGCGCGATCAGCTGCATACGATAAAAAAAGAAGGCGGCCTCGCGCCGTTCCCGAAACGCGATGAAAGCGAGTACGACACCTTCGGGGTCGGCCATGCCAGCACATCGATCGGCGCCGCCCTGGGCATGGCGATCGCAAATGCGCACCAAAAAGGTGATCGTCGGGTCGTCGCCGTGATCGGCGACGGTGCGCTCAGCGGTGGCATGGCATATGAAGCGTTGAACCACGCCGGCTCACTGAACATCGATCTGCTCGTTATCCTGAACGACAACGACATGTCTATTTCCGAAAACGTCGGCGCGATGTCCAACTACCTGGCGCGGGTATTGTCTGGCGCTATCTACTCCCATCTGCGCGAGGGCAGTAAGAAGGTATTGGAGCGGATGCCGACTGTATGGGAACTGGCCAGACGGTCCGAAGAACATTTCAAGGGCATGGTATTGCCAGGAACGCTGTTCGAGGAAATGGGTTTGAATTTTATCGGGCCGATCGATGGCCATGATCTGCCTACATTGATTTCCACGCTGAGCAATATTCGCGACCTCAACGGGCCGCAGTTCCTGCACATCGTTACCCGCAAGGGCAAAGGCTATGAACCGGCCGAGGCAGACCCGATTACCTGGCACGGTCCCGGGCCATTCGATGCCGCTACTGGCGTGTTCCACAAAAAGAAGGCGCCGGGACCGACATATTCGAAGATCTTTGGCGACTGGTTGTGCGATATCGCGGAACAGGACGATAGAGTAATCGGCATAACGCCGGCGATGCGCGAGGGATCGGGCATGGTCGAATTTGAAAAACGGTTCCCCGATCGTTATTTCGACGTGGCGATTGCCGAGCAGCACGCCATCACGCTGGCGGCCGGCATGGCCTGCGAAGGATTAAAGCCCGTTGTCGCGATCTATTCCACATTTTTGCAACGTGGCTATGATCAGCTTATTCACGACGTCGCGGTGCAAAAGCTGCCGGTACTATTTGCGATCGACCGGGCCGGCCTGGTCGGCAGCGATGGCGCGACCCACCAGGGCAGTTTTGATTTCAGCTATATGCGCGCCATTCCCAACCTGATTCTGATGGCGCCCGCCGATGAAAACGAATGCCGCCAGATGCTCTATACCGGCATCACCCTCGACCAGCCTGCAGCGGTCCGATATCCGAGGGGGTATGGTCCCGGGATCGACGTCGAGCAGAAGATGCAGGCGCTGCCGATCGGCAAAGCCGAAATAAGGCGCGCGGGCAAGACCCTGGTCATCATGTCTTTCGGAGCCATGATGGAAACAGCGATGTTTGCCGGCGCGGAACTCGATGCAACGGTCGTTAACATGCGCTTCATAAAACCACTGGATGAAGAACTGATTCTGGCAATGGCGAAGACGCATGGCGGCATCATCACGCTGGAAGAAAACGTGATTGCCGGCGGTGCGGGCAGCGCGGTAGCTGAACTGCTGGCCACGCATGATGTGCAGATATCCATGTTGCACCTGGGAATACCCGATGTTTTCATCGAGCACGGCTCGCAGGAGAGCTGCCGCCGCGACGCCGGCCTGGACAGAGAAAGCGTACTCCGTACGATCCGGAACTGGTGGCCCACCGAGGCGCACGCGCAGAGTCTGTAAGCGCTCCGCGGCAAATATTCCGGAAAAAACCTTCCGACAAGGACTATACTGACGTGGTTGATATTTTCGCGACAAGTCCGGTAAATAGTTAAGGAAACAGGAAAAAAAGATGGCGAGACAAGAACACAAACATGAAATCGACCCGATCGAGGACGTACAGGGCGCCGCGGATCTGCGACAAATCCCGATCAACAAGGTCGGAATCAAGGACATTTATCACCCGGTTATCGTCGGCGACCGCTCGGGCCGCGAACAGCACACGATCGCCAATTTCAATATGTACGTGAACCTCCCGCACGACTTCAAGGGCACGCACATGTCGCGATTCGTGGAGATTCTGAATCTGCATGAACGTGAAATTACGGTTAAGTCATTCAAGGAAATGCTCAGCGAACTGACCGACAGGCTGGACGCCGATGCCGGTCATATAGAGATGAGTTTTCCGTATTTCGTCAACAAGAAAGCGCCCGTATCCGGCGTGCAAAGCCTGCTCGATTATCAGGTGACATTTACCGGGGAACGCCGCAACAAAAAAAACAGCATCTGGATCAAGGTAGTCGTGCCAGTCACCTCTTTGTGCCCGTGCTCGAAAAGCATCTCCGATCGCGGCGCTCACAATCAGCGCTCACATGTGACCATCAATGCGCGCATTGAAGGATTCATGTGGCTGGAAGAGCTGATCGACCTCGCCGAAAGCGAGGCATCCTGCGAGCTTTTCGGAATTCTGAAGCGCCCCGACGAAAAACACGTTACCGAGCGAGCTTACGACAATCCCAAGTTCGTCGAAGACATGGTCCGCGATATCGCCGCGAGGCTGAATGGCGATGATCGCGTTCGCGCCTATGTCATCGAATCGGAAAACTTCGAGTCAATCCACAACCACTCGGCCTACGCACTTATCGAGCACGACAAGGACGTCGCCTAAGCGAACATCGTCTATCGAAGTATCAGGAATGATCCAGAATATCGGACGACGTCACACTGCCACAGTAGATTTACCCTGAGTCGCGCAGACTCCTAGGTCGCGGCGGTGCCGGCGCGTTGCAGGCGCTCGATGATGTTCTGCAGAAACACCCTGACGAAACGTAACTGGGTCGATGACGAGACCTGTTCGAGCAACGTAGAACTGACCCGAAGAACGATGACCTCGCTATCCGACATAATTGTCGCCGTGCGTTTCGCATTCTGCACGTAGCTGGTTTCGCCAAAACACTCGCCGGCGCCCAGCATGCCTATTTTTTTACCATTTTGTACGACATGTACATTGCCGGCCACGATAATATAAAAACGATCGTCGGCTTCGCCCTCTTTGACAATTTCCTCGTCAGAAGGACATTCCCGCCAGTCACTTGCACGCAGGACTTCCCAAATTTCCGAATGCGAAAAATCATGAAAAAATCGCAACCGCCGCAGAATATCGAAGCGCTCTCGCTGGTCGATGGCGGCGTGCTGACTCCTCAGTTTCTGAAATACGCGAGTCAGGTCGGCGGCAAAACTGGTGCCGTTGGCATAGCGTTTCTCGGGATCTTTGTGCATGGCCTTCGCGCAAATCCGCTCGAGGTCTTCCGGGATATCCGGACGCAGCTTGTGTAACGGTTCCGGCGTCGCGTAAACGATCTGGTGCAATAGCTTCGACAGACTGCTGGCGCGATACGGCCTGAACCCGGTCAACATTTCATACATCATGGCGCCAAGCGAATACACATCTGAAGCGGATGTGATCTCGTCGCCCTGGACCTGTTCGGGCGACATATAACTCGGCGATCCGGCGATGCCCTCGATCCGCGATACGTCCGAATCGGCGACCAGCGCGATGCCGAAATCGATGATCCGGACATCGCTTTCCGTGTTCAGCATGATGTTGCTGGGTTTGATGTCACGGTGAATGACGCCACGGCTATGCGCATAGTGCAGCGCCTTGGCGCATTTGTAGACTATTTCCACGACATCGTCGACGCGCAGCAGGTTGTCTGGCTTGCAATAGGCGGCCAGCGTACGTGCACCGTGCACGTGTTCGGTTACAACGTAATAGCGGCCGTTTTCTTCGCCGGCGTCATAAATGGGGAGGATATTCGGATGCTGCAGCATACCCACCATGTGGGCTTCACTGAGAAACATCTTGCGAGCCATGTCGGAATCGGCATCATCGGTCCCGGCCACACTATTGTATACCTTGATCGCGACATCTCGCCCGTAATACGGGTCATGCGAAAGATAAACGGTGCCGGTGCTGCCTTTGCCGACTTCATTGATGATCGCGTATTTACCGATCTTTTGAGGCAGATTGCCCTGGGCCGGAAAATTGGTAACCGTTTTCAATTTCTCGGTTTGGTTCGGCATTGTTGTAAAATTCCGTCATGTAAGCAGACCCCGCGCCGCCAAAATGGCTGCTGCGCTAAGAAGACCCGCCACAATGTCATCGAGCATAATGCCGAGACCCCCGCCAATACTGTGATCCACTTCTCGGATCGGCCACGGTTTTACAATATCCAACACCCTGAACAGAGAAAATCCGACGACAATCCAGAGCCATCCCGCCGGCGCCGCCAGCATGGTAACGAAGTAACCGCAGATCTCATCCAAAACGATGGCCTGGTGGTCGTGCCGACCCAGTTTTCGGGCGCTAACATGGCAAACCCAGATGCCGAAAATTATCATTGCGATCACCAGAATCGCCCGCTGCAAAACATCGGGCAGCCATTGTCTGACCCAAAGCTCAAGCAACACGGCGACTAATGTACCCGCCGTACCCGGTGCAAACGGTACCAGGCCGGAGCCGAAGCCCATCGCAACGAAATGCACCGGATCTCTTAAAATACCAGGGCCTGGCGACGTTCGGCTCATCGATTACTCCGCGAAATGACTATAGCCGGCGCGCCCCAGAGAGATCGGACGGCCATGATAAGAAATATCGATATTGTCGCCTTCTGTGGTTTCTCCAATCCGCGTCAGCCGGATATCCAACTCGTATCCCAGGCGCTCCAGTTCTTCTTGCCTGTCCCCGGCCACGGTGAAACAAAGCTGATAATCATCGCCACCACCGGCTGCAATTTTCACGGTTTTTTCGTGGTCGGCGCACTTGTGCAAGCTTTCACAAAGCGGTAACTGTTCCAGCTGCAACCTCGCACCCAGATGGCTGGCACTCAAAACGTGAGCCAGGTCACGGACCAGGCCGTCCGATACGTCGATGGCGGCACTGGCCAGATTACGCAATGCCTTGCCGAGTGCAAGCTGCGCTGTTGGCCGCCAGAACCTCGACTCGAGACCAGCGAGGTCAACAACAGCAGCATCTTTCTGGCCTTTTATCCAGGCTGCCGCCGCGCCCAGGTCTCCGCTGACAAAAATGGCATCGCCCAACGCCGCGCCGCTGCGTAAGAGCGCCTGTCCTTTCGGAACGAAACCGATGACCTGGATGGTGCAGGCCAGCGGGCCGCGGCAAGTGTCGCCGCCGACCAGTGCAATATTCGCCTCCGCGGCGCATTCGCGCAGTCCGCCGCTAAATGCCTGTAGCCAGTCATTGTCCACACGCGGCATCGTCAGCGCCAATGTAAACCACCGCGGCTCTGCTGCCATCGCGGCCAGGTCACTGAGGTTGACGGCCAGACAACGATAACCCAGGTCGGCCGCATGGCCGCTGCCGTCTTGTTTCGGGAAATGCACGCCTTCGACAAGCGTGTCGCAACTGACCACAATTTCATCGGTGCCGTCCGGCGCGCTCAACACCGCACCGTCATCGCCAATGCCAATCCTGACGCCCCGGCCATCCGCAAAAACCTGGCGGAAATACCGTTCGATGATCTCGGATTCGCCGGTCACAGCTAACCCTCGGTCACTCCTTATCTTTTTCCGGCGCGTCCGGCCCCCACGCACCCGTAATAGCGGCCCTGAGATCCTTGGCCGCCCTGTCGAGAACGGCATTGACGTAACGGTGGCCGTTTTCCGCACCAAACTTCTTGCTCAATTCCACAGCCTCGTTGATCACAACGGCGAATGGAACCTCGAGGTGGTCACGAAGCTCGAACAGGCCCAGCCAGAGGATCGAGTGTTCAACCGGTGTCAGTTGTTCGAGATCTCTGTCCGCATATTTTGCCAGGAGAATATTCAACGACTCGCAGTCGCTCGTTATTTCCAGAAGCAATTCTTTGAAATAGGCTGCGTCGGCGCCTTTGAAATTCCGGTCTTCGCTGTAATACCCGTAGATGTCCTCCACAGGTCCGCCGGCAAGCTGCCAGGAATAGAGAGCCTGAACCGCGAGCCGGCGGGCGCGACTTCGCCGGTGCCTTGCGCGCACCTCGGTTTGGCTGGACATTTCTCAGGCTTCCAGCTTGCGCAACAGACTGGCCATCTCGATCGCAGCCAGTGCGGCGTCGGAACCTTTATTGCCCGCCTTGGTTCCGGCCCTTTCGAGCGCCTGCTCGATCGTGTCGACGGTCAGGATACCGAAACCGATCGGCACGCCATGGCGCGTACTGACCTCGCTGACCGCTTTCGCGCATTCGCCGGCGACATAGCCAAAATGCGGTGTCGCTCCACGGATTACTGCAGCCAATGCCACGATGGCATCGTGTTGCCGGCCGGCGGCTATTTTTTCGAGCGCCAATCCCATTTCGATGGCCCCCGGCACCCGCACCAGGGTAATGTCCTGGTCGTTAGCGCCGTGGCTGCGCAGCGTATCGAGCGCGCCTTTTATCAGGCTCTCGACGACCAGCTCGTTAAATCGTGCGGCGACGATCGCCACCCGCAGGTCGCTCGCATTCAGTTCGCCTCGAATCGTTTTTATGTTTTGCATGTATGGTCCCGCGCCGCGTCGCGGCAGTTTAACCTTAGTCGCCAGGCAAAAACATATGCTCAGGCACTGGCGGCTGCCTGCTCGTCATCGACATAAGCGACGATCTCCAGGCCAAAACCGGACAAGCCATGCAACTGACGCGGCGCACTCATCACGCGCATCTGGCTTACACCGAGATCCCGCAGAATCTGGGCGCCGGTTCCATAGGTACGCAGAACGCTGCTGCTGCCCGCCGTTTTGTCCGCCGCGGGTTTGCCCATATTGCGCAAGGTCTCGATGATCGAGCCGGGATCCTCGCCATGACGAAGTATCACCAGCACACCGTTGCCCTCGCGGGCGATTCGCTCCATCGCCGATGGCAGAGGCCAGCCAAATTCGCTGCCGGTGAGACCCACCACATCGCCAAGGCTGTCCTGCAAATGCACCCGTACAAGGGTTGGCTGGTCGCCGCCGATTTCTCCCTTGATCAGGGCGAAATGTACATTGCGGTTCACGTGGTCTTCGTAACAGACCATCAGGAATTCGCCGTGACTGGTTTTTACCTGCCGCTCCAGGATGCGCTCGACCGAATGTTCGGTGCGCAACCGATAGCTGATCAGGTCGGCGATCGTTCCCATCTTGAGTTGATGCTCGGCCGCGAATTTTTCCAGATCGGGCCGCCGCGCCATGCTGCCGTCCTCGTTCAGTATCTCGACGATGACGGCGCTGGGATCGAGGCCGGCAAGGCGGGCGAGGTCACAACCGGCTTCGGTATGCCCTGCGCGGTTTAGGACGCCGCCGGGCTGCGCCATGATCGGGAAAATGTGGCCGGGCTGGCGCAGGTCGTCCGGCTTGGCATCCGGGCTGACCGCAGCCTTGATCGTCTGTGCGCGGTCATGCGCCGAAATACCCGTCGTGACTCCCTCGGCCGCCTCGATCGATAAGGTAAAATTTGTGCCGTGCCTGCCATCGGTGCCGCTGACCATCAACGGCAGTCGCAACTGCTGGCAACGTTGCCGGTTCAGCGTCAGGCAGATTAGGCCACGACCATAGCGGGCCATGAAATTGATGTCCTCCGGCCGCACCTTGCTCGCGACCATCAGCAGGTCGCCCTCGTTTTCGCGATCCTCATCGTCGACGATGACGACCATACGACCCGCTTCAAGATCTTCGAGAATTTCTTCGATACTGTTCATATGCCCCGGTCCCCGCCCATCAGGCGATCGATATATCTGGCCACCAAATCCACTTCCAGGTTGACCTCGGTACCACCACGATACCGCCCCATTGTAGTCGCCTCCAGCGTATGTGGGACAACATTGACTTCAAAGTCGCCATCGGTGGCCCGGTTGACGGTGAGGCTGACTCCGTCGATGCAAATCGATCCCTTCGGCGCGACGAAACGCGCGATAGTCTCCGGCAGGGAAAACGTCATAACGACCGAGCGCGCGTCGTCGCGCCGGCTGAGCAATTTGCCGACCGCATCCACATGCCCGCTGACCAGGTGGCCACCGAGTGCATCGCCGAGGCAAAGCGCTTTTTCGAGATTAACGGGATCGCCGGCCTGTTTCCGGTCCAGGGTACTGCAGACCAGAGTTTCTTTGGATAAATCGGCGACAAAACTGTCCTTGTTCAGTCGGGTTGCGGTCAGGCATACACCATCGACGGCGATGCTGTCGCCGATCGAGACCTGGTCCAGCCCCAGCCCCGGTGCGACGATCTCGAGCATCAGATCGCCGCCTTTGGGTTGCCGCGACTTGATGGACCCGACCGCCTGAATAATCCCGCTAAACATAAATCATCCCTGATCGTCCTGCCCACTGACCGCAAATAAAAGCCGCAGATCGTCGCCCACCATACGCAGGTCTTTGCGCTCGAGCTGGATTCGTTGATTCATATTTGCCAGGCCGGGAATCGCGAACATCCCGCGGGCATCGTCGCCCATGACGTGACTCGCCTGGTAAACCAGCAACTCATCGACCAGTTTCGCGGCCAGCAATGCGCCGTTGAGCAGCGGCCCCGCTTCGACCAAAACCTCGTTGATTTCCCGTTTTCCCAGTTCGAGCATTAACTGGCGCAGGTCCACCTTGCCATCGGGTCTGGGTTGCAGACCCAGCACATCGATACCGCGATCCTGGTAACCGCCGGCCAACTGTATTTTGTCAGCGGTTGTCACCAGCAATCTCGGTCCATCCAGCTTGAGGCATTTCGCATCGACCGGTACCCGCAGGCCGCTGTCCACGATGACCCGAAGAGGCTGGCGTTCCGCGCCTTCCAGTCGCTGATTCAACGATGGGTTGTCGGCGATTACCGTTCCGCTTCCACTGAGCACCGCACAGCTTTGTGCCCGCCAGTGCTGCACGTCCTGGCGCGCAGCCTCCCCCGTAATCCACTGGCTTTCGCCGCTGGCCATCGCCGTACGGCCATCGAGACTGATCGCCAGCTTGGAGCGGACAAACGGCAGGCCGCTGCGCATCCGCTTGTTGAAACCTGGGTTGATCGCTTCCGCCACATCCGCCATCAGGCCGGTCTCGACTACGATGCCGGCGTTTTTGAGGTCGCCGATTCCAGAACCATCGACCTGCGGGTTGGGATCCCGCTGCGCCACGACCACCCTGGCCACGCCGGCCTCAATCAGCGCCTGGCTGCACGGCGGGGTTCGCCCGTGATGGCTACAGGGTTCCAGCGTCAGGTAAACATCCGCGCCACGAGCCTGCTCGCCCGCCTGCGCCAGCGCCATGACCTCAGCATGCGGCCCACCCGTTTTTTCATGCCAGCCCTCGCCGACAATCTTCTCGTCACGAACCAGCACGCAACCGACCCGCGGATTGGGCGCGCTCGAATACAATCCACGGCGGGCAAGCCGAATGGCAAGGGCCATGTGCCGGCTGTCCTGGTCTGCGCTCATTTCTTTCTCTTGTCGTCCGGTAACAGCGACATTTGCTCGCGCTCAAATTCGGCCGACGGCATTCGTTGCAAACGCTCGATCTCTTCGCGAAAAGCTTCGACATCCTGGAAGCTTCGGTAGACCGACGCGAAACGCACATAAGCCACCTGGTCGAGCTGATGCAATTCGCGCATGACCGCCTCGCCAAGCTGTCCCGCCGGTATTTCCCGCTCACCCTGGGTCGCCAGGGCATGCACGATTCGCTGAACCGCAGCCTCGATGTCTTCGCTGCTGACCGGTCTTTTTTCCAGCGCCTTCAGCATGCCGTGGCGCAGCTTCGCCTCGTCGAAAGGCTGGCGGCTTTGGTCCCGCTTGACGATACGCGGCATGACCAATTCAGCCGATTCGAAAGTCGTAAAACGCTCGGCACACCCCAGGCATTCGCGTCTGCGCCTGATCTGCCGACCATCGCCGGCCAGCCGGGAATCGATGACCTTGGTCTCTTCGTGGGAACAGAACGGACAATGCATACCGGCAACCGTCAACCAATCCTGCTGTTAAGCCGAATCTGCAGGACGATAGACCGGGAACCGCGCACACAGCTCCACCACCTCGGTCTTCACCCGTTCTATCGTGGAGTTATTTTCCAGATCGTCGAGCACATCGGCCATCCAGTTCGTCAGCTGTTCGATTTCCGGCTGGCGAAATCCTCGGGTCGTTACCGCCGGCGTTCCCAGGCGCAAGCCGCTGGTGACGAAAGGCGAGCGCGGATCGTTCGGTACGGCATTCTTGTTGACCGTTATATTGGCCCGGCCCAGCGCGGCGTCCGCATCCTTGCCGGTGATGTCCTTATCGATCAGGTCGACCAGGAACAAGTGATTGTCGGTGCCACCGGAAACGATCTTGTAACCACGATCGATAAGGATTCTGGTCATCAGCCTGGCGTTTTCAACGACCTGCTCCTGGTAAATCTTGAATTCCGGCTGCAAGGCCTCTTTAAATGCGACGGCCTTGGCCGCGATCACATGCATTAACGGTCCGCCCTGGGTTCCTGGAAATACCAGCGAGTTGATCTTTTTGGTTAACTCCTCGTTTTCGCGCGCCAGGATCAGGCCACCGCGAGGGCCGCGCAAGGTCTTGTGCGTCGTCGTCGTGGTGACATCGGCGATCGGCACCGGGTTCGGATAAATTCCCGCAGCGACCAGGCCGGCGACATGCGCCATGTCTACAAAAAGATATGCGCCGACTTCGTCGGCGATGACCCGGAACCGCTCCCAATCCACGATACGCGAATATGCTGAAAATCCTGCGACCACAACTTTGGGCTTGTGTTCTTTGGCCAGGTCCTCGACTTGCTGGTAATCGATCTCGCCGGTCGCCTCATCCAGGCCGTATTGGACGGCATTGAACACCTTGCCGGAAAAATTTACCTTCGATCCGTGCGTCAGATGGCCGCCGTGGGCCAGGCTCATGCCCAGCAGCGTCTCGCCGGGGTTCATCATCGCAAGATAAACCGCGATGTTGGCGCTGGAACCGGAATGCGGCTGCACGTTGACATAGCTGGCTGAAAACAGCTCTTTGGCGCGATCTATTGCCAGCGCCTCTGCGATATCGACGTTTTCGCAGCCGCCGTAATACCGTTTTTCGGGATAGCCTTCGGCGTACTTGTTGGTCAGCACGCTGCCCTGTGCTTCGAGCACCCGGGGACTGGCGTAGTTTTCCGACGCGATCAACTCGATATGTTCTTCCTGACGGCGACGCTCGGCCTCGATGGACCCGAAAAGCTCATCGTCAAATCCCGCGATCGTCATTTCCCTGTTGAACATGGCATTCCCTTTGCTTAATTTGTCGCACGCGGGACGACGCGTAAAACGGCTATTGTACCGCCGCGGCTCAAGCTACCGCTATAAACTCTTTGACGACTCGGCTCCACCCAGCCGCCAGGTTATCGCGGTTGTAACCGCCGCCTCCCAGGGCCAGCACCTTGCCACCGGCAAACCGGCAAAGCCGTGTCGCGGCATGGCCGTGCGCTGCGGGTGAATATCGAAGATCAGTGATCGGATCACCGGCCAGGCTATCCGCACCGCATTGCAGGATGACGAATTGCGGGTCTTGCCGTTCGAGGAACTCCTCGACCCGCGCCCACGCAGCCATAAACTCCCGATCCCCGGCGCCGGGCGCCATCGGGATATTGAGCTTGAATCCTTTGCCCTCCCCGTTGCCGGTCTCCGTTTCCGTGCCGGTTCCGGGATAAAGATAGCGACCGTCTTCGTGGAGATCGGCAAAAATGAGCCAGGGCTTGTCGGCAAATCCGTAATACACACCGTCACCGTGATGTGCATCGATATCGACATAGGCGATGCGCTCATACCCCCAACGTTCATGCAGTTGCTCGATCAGCACACCGCAATCGTTAAACACACAGAAACCGGAGGCCGATGTTCTCGAGGCGTGATGCAATCCGGCGATGGGAACGAAACCCCGGTCCACCTCACCATCGATAATCGCGTTGGCCGCTTCGAGAACCGCACCCACCACACAGGCTGCGGTCTCGTACATGCCCGTGAAGGCCGGTGTATCGCCCAGGTCGAGATACCCCTCGCCGGTTTTTGACAACTCGCGGACCTTCGCCAGATATCCGGCGCTGTGAAAACTGCCCAGCTCTTCGTCGCTGGCCTGGCGGATGGGCGTCCGCCGCAAACCGTCCAGCAACCCTTGCCGTTTTAGCGCTTCCACGAACACGTCGTGGCGGTCATAGCCAAACGGGTGATCCTCGCCGAACCCGTAGGCAGCGATCTGCTCGCCTATCGCCAGACCCACCCTGTTTGTCATCGTTTGGTCCTGCACATCCCATCGACACTGGCAAGAACCCGGTCGTTTGTCCACAGTTCGAGCGGTCGCCCCGATGAATTAAGGGACGCCGTCTCTGCCTGCAAGACGATTCGGAACTTAGTTCATCGGCGAGCAGGCAGGATACAGCGACCCCGGTCAACATCAGGCTTGGCTTATGCGGGCAATCAACGGATAATTCGCGGCCGTCCGGGAAAACCAATAAGAGTAGTAATGGCTCAGTTTATTTACACCATGAACAGGGTGGCCAAGATCGTGCCACCCAAGCGCTTCATTCTGCGTGACATTTCCCTGAGCTTTTTTCCCGGCGCAAAGATCGGGGTGCTCGGTCTGAATGGCGCCGGTAAGTCCACGCTTCTGCGTATCATGGCCGGGCTCGATACAGAGATAGAAGGCGAGGCGCGCCCGCAACCCGGCATCAAAGTCGGTTTCCTGCCACAGGAACCGCAGCTCGACCCCGCCAAGGATGTCAGGGGCAATGTCGAAGAAGGCCTGAGTGAGATTACCGATGCACAGGCGCGTCTCGACGAAATCTATGCCGCCTACGCAGAACCCGATGCAGATTTTGACGCGCTGGCCGAGGAACAGGCAAGGCTGGAAAACGTCTTGCAGGCGGGCGACGGACACAACCTGGAGCGCACCCTGGATATCGCGGCCGATGCCCTGAGGTTACCGCCGTGGGATGCCGATATCAGCAAGTTGTCCGGCGGCGAAATACGCCGCGTCGCCCTGTGCCGCTTGCTGCTCGCCAAGCCCGACATGTTGCTGCTCGATGAACCGACCAATCACCTGGATGCAGAATCGGTGGCCTGGCTGGAACACTTTCTCGAAAAATATCCCGGTACCGTCATCGCGGTTACCCATGACCGGTATTTTCTCGACAATGTCGCCGGCTGGATACTCGAGCTCGATCGCGGCCACGGCATTCCCTGGCAAGGCAATTACTCGTCATGGCTGGAGCAGAAGGAAAAACGCCTGGAGATAGAGGAGAAGACCGAGTCTGCGCGCATCAAGACGATCAGGCAGGAACTGGAATGGGTGCGCACCAACCCCAAGGGCCGGCAGGCGAAAGCGAAGGCGCGCCTGCAACGCTTCGAGGAGTTGTCGTCGCGGGAAACCCAGAAGCGCAACGAAACCAATCAGATCTATATACCGCCCGGACCGCGGCTGGGTGATCTGGTGATCGAGGTTAAGGGTCTGCGCAAGGCCTTTGGCGACAAACTGCTGATCGACGCTCTGGACTTCAGCCTGCCGCCCGGCGGCATCGTCGGCGTAATCGGACCGAACGGCGCCGGCAAGACCACGTTGTTCCGCATGTTGATTGGCCAGGAAAAACCGGATGACGGCGTGATACGTCTGGGCGACACGGTGGAACTCGCTTATGTGGATCAATCGCGCCAGCACCTGGACGACAAAAAGACGGTCTGGCAAGAGATTTCAGACGGCCAGGACATTATCAAGGTCGGTAATTACGAGACGCCTTCGCGGGCCTATGTCGGGCACTTCAATTTCAAGGGGACCGGCCAACAGCAGCATATAGGCGACCTGTCCGGCGGCGAGCGCAATCGCGTACACCTGGCCAAGCTTCTGCGTTCGGGCGGCAACGTTTTGCTGCTCGATGAACCGACCAATGACCTGGATGTGGAGACGCTTCGAGCATTGGAAGAAGCGCTGCTCGCCTTTCCCGGTTGCGCGGTGGTGATATCGCATGACCGCTGGTTTCTCGATCGCATCGCGACCCACATCCTCGCATTCGAGGGCAACAGCGAGGTCGTCTGGTTCCAGGGGAACTACGCCGATTACGAACAGGATCTGAAACGACGCAAGGGCGAGGAAGCCGCTCAACCTCACCGCATCAAGTACAAAAGGTTAAAAGCTTAGCCGTCTGTCGGATTTACCTGCGCGAAGGCAGGTATTTTTCGCGGCGCAAACGGGCGATCGGGAAGCCCAGCTCTTTCAGCCAGGCCGTGGCCTGATCCACCATGTCGGGATTACCGCACAAGTAGACGATGTCGCGCTCCGGGTCCATGTCGAGTTGCTGCATGCGAGCCTGGACATAGCCCTCGCACTCGTGGTCAGCCACCTCATCCGGCATATCGCGACTGTAACAGACATGAAAAGTAAACCCTGGCTGCTGTTCCGCGAACGCGAGAAATTCATCGGCGTACAACGCTTCTTCGCGGCGCCAGATACCCAGCAATACATCGACGGAAAATCCTCGCGCGATGCGTTCTTCGAGCAACGGCAGCATCGCGCGATACGGGGTAACGCCGGTTCCGGTCGCCAGCATTACATAGCGGGTCGGCTCGTCGTCTTTCAGAATGAACCGGCCATATGGACCGCTGCCTTCGATCACGTCGCCGACAGACAAACCGGACAGAAGCGTGGTCGCGCGGCCACCTTCGACCGGTGACATGGCGATCTCCAGCCATTCGCCACCCGGTGTGTTGGCGATGCTGTAACTGCGATGGATTTTTTTGCCATCGTTTTCGAAATGAATATTGATGAACTGCCCCGCCTGGTACTCGATCTTCTCTCCATCGTCGCGTTCAAAAGAGAGTTGCAGAATACTGGGGGTAACGTGGCGGCTATCGGTAACCCGCATTGGAAAAATCTTGAAAGGCATCTAACCGGGGCCCTGTGCGCTCAAAGGCGGCGCATGATAGCACCGCCAGCGAAAGCGCTGAACCCTTGCGCCCGGATGCCAGCCTAACGACCGTCGCTTTGTTTTGCGATAAACCCAGACAAATTCGAGAAAATGTCCATAAGCCTTTGTTTCATCTCACTAAACTTTGGATGGTCCGGGCCGCCGGCGGGATTGACCTCATCCATGTAGACTCGCTGGCACATCTCGATCTGCAACGCCTGGACCGCTGGCATTTGCCCGTAATGGGCGGTGATGTAGCCGCCCTTGTACGGATCATTTCGCGACACTTTCAGGCCAGCCTGACTGAACTCAGCAGCAAAAAAACCCATCATCGGCGGCCGGCAACTTTGACCGTCTCGGTCACCGAGATAGATTTCTTGCACAAGTTCCTCGTGCATTTTGTTTGCCATCGACGCGATGCTGTGCGCGTCGATCAGGAATGCCTGCCCAAAGCGGCTGACTTTTTCTTCCAGCATTCGGGTCAGCCGCTCATGGTAGGGCCGGTGAAAACTGTCACGTCGTTGTTCGATTATTTCGGCAGTAGGATTCGATTTCCAGATCGGCTGTCCCTGGAAAGTTTCATCGGCCACCAGCCCGGTTTCGAATCGCCCCGGATACAGGCTCTGCGGTTTCGGAGGGCGATTCAGATCGATGACAAAGCGAGAATAATTGGCATGAATCGTCGCGATCCCAAGCGCCGGCAAGAAGTCGTACAAGCGATGCAAGTGCCAGTCGGTCATCGGCAAGGCGGCGATCCCGTCGCCGGCAAAATTGTCGACGATACCCGTTGGCACTTCGACGCCGGTGTGCGGAATGCTGACCACGACTGGTAGTTCCCGCGCCGTGGATTCGTGACAATCAAAAACCGGAGTATCCAGGACTATTCTCCTTCAAAGCAGGCGGGCGACGGTCGCCGCGTAGTCCTGGTCCTGATCCGAGCTGCCACAAAGCGGCGCGCCGTCGCGCGCGCGCAACTCTCCGCCCACATAAACCGCCGCCATGTCCTGGCGACTGCCGCCGACGATCATTGCGTCGGCCAGCAACTCCGGTGCGGGACCATTCAATGCGCCTTTCTTGGCCAGCACTGCTATGTCGGCAAAATAGCCTGTCTCGAGACGGCCTACCGGCATGGCCAGCGCCGCTGCGCCGCCATCACAGGCTTGCTGCCACATCGTCGCGCCGAGCGACTGTTCACCGGCAAGCCGCGCGCGCAATCCATCCCTGAGCCGTTGGCCGTACTCGAGCAAACGTAATTCCTCGATCGGATCGATCCTCGCATTGCTGTCCGAGCCAATCGCCCAGCGACCGCCCATGCGCTGGAAATCGGCCGCAGCGAAAATACCATCGGCGAGGCTGGCCTCCGTCAGCGGGCAGAGTACGACCTGGCAACGGCTGGCATTAGCCAGGGCGAGCTCGTCCGCCGAAAAATGCGTGCCATGAACAAGATTCCAGCGCGACCCGAGCTCGACATTTTTTGACAAAATTTCCAGCGGCGGGACGCCATGGTGGGCTATGCACTCCTCGACTTCGCGCATCTGTTCCGAAATATGGATATGAATCGGATAACCCGCTCCGAGGACCGAATCCACCGCATCGAGAACAGCGGTCAGGTCCTCTACCGCGACCGCGCGCAGCGAATGCGGCGCGAGACCCAGCGGCGCGTCCGACAGTTGTTCGAGCAGACGACAAAAATCGCCGATCTCATCGTGGACAAAGCGGCTTTGAGCCGCCCCGGGTGGCTGTGCGAATCCACCGTTCTGATACAAGACCGGCAACAGCAACAGGCGAATCCCGGTGTCGCGCGCCGCGGCGATCACCGCCTGGCCCATGGCCGGCGACGGCGTCCCGTCAACGAGGTGGTGCAGGTAGTGAAACTCGGCGACCGAGCTAAAACCGGCAGCGAGCATTTCGCCAAATGCCTGCCTGGCGATGACGTAAAGATCCTGTTCCGTGATTTTTGCGGCCAGCCGGAACATGTCTTCACGCCAGCTCCAGAACGAATCCTTGACGGACTCTTCAGGTTGTGCCGCTTCGCCATGACCACACAACGCCCGCTGAAAGCTGTGGCTATGTGCGTTCGGCATTCCCGGTACCGCAAAAAACCCGTCGCTGGGCCGATCGCCGGCATCTTCGATCGCACTGATTCGGCCATCTTCATCGATCGACAGGCTCTGCCGGGTAAGTGTTCCGGCGGGGGTCAGGATATGGTCAAATGTCAGCCGGTTTCTTTCCACTTTCTGTCTGTCCGAGAATCGTGTACGACCTGATAATCAACAACGC
>JAPUGL010000039.1 GCA_027292775.1 Gammaproteobacteria bacterium
GCGGATACCGTCTGGCCAGCCTGAATGCCTTGCCCGGGCATGGTCTTGTCGATGGAGATGACCGTCAGGCCATTGGCGCCCGGCAGTATGTAGTAGCCGGTCAGGTGCGGGATCGTCTTTTTGAACTGGTAGAACCCGGCCGCTATAAACGGTGACTTCGGCATGTCATTCGTCACGCCGGTAAATGAGTTGATGAACCAGGGATCCCTTCGATGGGTAATCGCCTGGATCTCGAGGAAAAAATTGTCCGGCTTTTTCGGCCCCATGTAGCCGTACATTTCCCCGTAGGGCCCTTCATCCATGCCCTGGTCCAGCGGGATAATCCCCTCGATGATCATCTCCGCGTGTGCCGGCACCAGCAGGTCATTGGTCTCTGATTTGACCATCTCCACGGGTTTGCCGCGCAAACCGCCGGCGATGAGTATCTCGTCTTCCCCAAACGCCGCCATTTTGTTACTGCTAACGGCGAACGTAATCGGATCGGGACCGACGGCAATCGAGCAGTGCGCAAACTTTTCGCCCCGGCGCCGCTTGGCGTTCAGCAACAACCAGCCGTGCTGGCCCGGTTCGGGATTGACCCCAATCCGGTTCTTGCCATGCACCATGCTGCGATAGGTGCCCATGTTGGGGCCTAATTCTTCATCGTAGAGAAAGACCGATCCCATGTTGATGTATTGACTGGCATCGGCGGGATTGTTCTTGAACCACGGGTACTGTGTGATATCGATCGCATCACCAGTCACGATCACTTCTTTGCACGGGGCGCTGGCGGCATCCAGCGTCACCGGTTCGATACGCTTCCACTGCCCGCCGCTGTCGAGCCGCTTGCCAAGTTCTTCGATGACCGAGCGATACAGGACCTGTTCGTCGTCAGACGCAATCTCCACACCGAAGGTCAATGCTTCATCGCTCCAGCTGCCATACGGATTGCAGACGATGGGTCCTTCGCGCCATTCGCCGCCAATCTTGACCCGCTCGATCAGCAGAGCCGGAGCACTGTCGGTGCCAAATCGATCGACCATGCGATAAGCCAGAGCAGTGGCTTCATACTTGTCCTGATCGATTTCCGGAATACGCTTCAGCCGGCCCCTGGATTCCAGCGCCTGAACGTAGTCGCGCATCGCGTCGAAGGGCCCAATATCAGGGCTGGTCATGGACTCTTTCGCTACTGCCATCGTCGGTCTCCTGTGTCCGGGTCTATTCCACGGTGCCTATGAATACAGGGCAACGAGGCTTCCCGTAAATTTTGCGTGATAGTTCGCGCGCTCAATGATCGTGGCCATGCGGCCGCATGGAAAATGCCGCGACACGACCATCGAGTTCAGCCGGCGCGCAAAAATTCTTTTTGGCCAGCAGCTTTTCAAAGGCCGCCGCCCAATGCTCGTAATAGTTCCAATCCTCTTCCGGATGATTTTCAGCGTCCCACACACCAATCTCCTCGATCAGCAGGCTGCGAAATTCTTCCCAGTCGAACAGCCCCGCCTCGTACAGCGACATCGTTAAACCGAAGACGCGACTTTCCCACGGCGATTCAAACATCAGTTCGCCGTTGGCCCGCGGCGGCGCTGCCGGCCCTTCCTGATCGAGGATCTCTGACGGATTCTTGTTGACCATGATTTGCGCAGCCGCTACTTCGCGTTTGGCTGTGCTGCCTGCGCCACCCCGATCATGGAATCGCGCGTGACCAGCGCCTCAAGTTCGTTTTCAGTCATCGACTCCGTTCCTTGCGGTTGTTCGGGCACGACCATGTAGCGAATCTCGGCGCTGCTATCCCAAACGCGGATTGCCGTACTTTTCGGCAGCTCCAAGCCCATTTCTGCGAGCACCTTGCGCGGTTCACGCACCACACGCGACCTGTATGCCGGAGCCTTATACCAGGTTGGCGGCAGACCGAGGACCGACCAGGGATAGCAGGAACACAAAGTACATACGACGACATTGTGTTCCTCTGCCGTGTTTTCGACCGCGATGACATTGTCGCGAACAGTGATGCCAAGTTCATTGAAGGCGCTGCTTGCATCTTCAATCAGTCGAGCCTTGTAGTCGGGATCCAGCCATGCGCGAGCAACCGCCTTGGCTCCGTTCAGCGGTCCAACGTCCTGCTCAAAATAATTGATCACCGCGTCGACCGCGGCTGGACTGACCAAGCCCTTTTCTGTCAACAGGGACTCCAGTGCTTCCACGCGAAGCTCGATCTCCGGCGTACCGTGTTCATGAGTTGCGGTCACAATGTTTCCTCCAGCGACGTTATATTAAGCTGCGGCGAGGTAACTCTCCCACAGGTCCAGCCGCACAAACGTTCCTGGCTCTGCCGAATCGCCCCACAGTTCTTCGCCGGCAAATTCAACGGTGTAAACGTACTGTGGATTTTCGCCTTTACCGTGAGCATTGGTATCGGGAAATACCATCGCCGGGTGTACGCGCGCGATGATCCCGCTGCGGCAGCGCGCATACGCCGGCAGCCGGGTATGGCCGGCCGGCTGATGGTTGCGGGTCCGAATGGCCTGCCCTTGTGCGAATGCTGGCGGCTCGTCGACTTCCCGAATCACGTGCAAGCCGCGCAACGGGTTACCCTCCGGCGCTGGGGGCGGCTTTGATTCCTTGGCCGAAGATTTAATTTTGCCCTGAAGCCGCTGATCCAGCTCTCCGTCAGCGAGCAGCCCCTCTTCCTCGAGCTTCAGTTCCAATGAGGCCAGCCACCGGCCGAAGTAGCCGTTCTGAAAGTAGCTGACCGGGTCCAGCTGCTCGGCCCGGTGGCGCGTAGCGTCGAGGTTGATTCCTTCGCTGCTGCTGGTAGCCAGCGACATGCCAAACACCCGGCCTTCCCAGCGCTCGTGAAACACCGGTTCATCCGGCTCCCATTCAATGGAGCCATAACCGTGCTGACCGCCGAGATCGTGAAATCTGTTCATGGATCGCTGCCTTTCGTTCGACGGATTAGTATCTCACAGATTTTTGCTGGCTCGCCGACAGGGCGGCGTGGTCAGCTATCGGGCCGGAGATGGGACGGGGCTTAACACGGTCATCAAGACCATTGGTGATACTGCGCATGGATTTTTCCAAACCCAATCAGCACTTCTGGTATTCGGGGTTTTCGCCAACCTTACGACCCCGACTCATTTGAATCGAGCTGCCATATGATTAACGGAGTGGCTCTTTTGAAAGTGGTGGTGATGGGTGGATTTGAACCACGCTTGTATACGCGGCTGCCGGCCAAATCACCACTCCGAACCAAAATGGGTCGGGGTCGAAACCTGGAATAGGATGCCGTGGGTAAGTGGTGGTGATGGGTGGATTTGAACCACCGACCTGCGGGTTATGAGTCCGCCGCTCTAACCAACTGAGCTACATCACCACGGATCAGAGGGAGGCGCATTTTCTGCCCCACCCCAGACCATGTCAAGAAACCCTATATTACCGCTGGCGTGACAGGATCCGCGGTCGTGCTCATGGCTTTGTCCCGATCGATCGCGGCAAGTGTTTTCCCTACGGTCCCGCGACTCCGAAGCAAGTTGAACACCACGTCGCCCAGATCGACCCGATTGATGTGACCGGTGATATAGGGCGTCTCAAACAGCTCACCCTTACCGGTTGGACGGCGCACCATGGGCCCACCCGGGCGCACAATCGTCCAGTCCAGGCCGCTGCTACGGAGGTGTTTTTCGGCCCAGGTTTTGGCCCTGAGCGCCTTGCCGATAAATGCCTCGGTAAACGGATCGATGGCGCCGCGGCTGTCACCACAGCCGATGGAAGTGATCAGAACAAAGCGGCTGATCCCGGCTGACCGGGCCGCGTTGATGACATTGATATTGCCTTGGGAATTCACAACCGGGCTGCCACCAAGATAGGCAACCACAGCCGTGTTGCTGATTGGCAAATCCGCGAGCGCCGCGTCAACTTCTGCCGGGTTGGTCACGTCTGCGCCAACGAACCGGGCACCCAGTTTCTCCAGTGGTTTGGAATGACTGCCGATCCAATCGACACCGATGACCGCATGACCCGACTTGACCAGCCGGTCGGCAAGCCGATACCCGGTATCGGCGGTAGCACCAAAAATCACAACGCACTGTGGATCTTTCATGTTAACGCAACAACCAACGTTAGCCTGACCCGTAACGCGTACTCTACCAGCCTTTATACATTAAAGCGGAAGAGTATGACGTCACCTTCCTGAACAATATATTCCTTGCCTTCGGCCCGCATAATGCCGGCCTCTTTGGCGCCCGATTCGCCACCGCTGCTGATGAAGTCGTTGTAGGGGATCACCTCTGCCCGTATGAATCCTCGCTGAAAATCGGTATGAATTTCGCCTGCCGCCTCCGGCGCGGTGGCGCCGGCCTTTGCAGTCCAGGCGCGTATTTCCTTCGGTGCCGCCGTAAAGAACGTATGGAGTCCCAGCAACCGATAACCAGCCCGGATGACCCGATCGAGACCCGGTTCTTCCAGTCCAAGATCAAGCAGGAAAGTTTGTTTGTCTTCTTCGTCCAGCTGCGCGAGCTCCGATTCCAGCGCGGCGCAGATCACGACCAGTTCCGCAGCCTCTGCCTCGGCAATGTTTCGCACTGCCGCTACATACTGATTCGTGGACCCGCCAGCGGTCACGCACTGTTCATCGACATTGGCGATGTACATGACCGGTTTGGCCGTTAACAAGTGCAGCTCGCGCAGCGCTACCTGGTCTTCTGCGCTGGCGGCGAATTTACGCGCCGGAAGCCCCTCATCCAGGTGATCGCGTAAGCGGATCAGCAGGTCCCGCCAGACGATATCCTTTTTCTTCGCGGTTTTTGCCTGGCGCTCCGCCTTCTCCAGGCCCCGTTCCACCGTCTCGAGGTCGGCCAGCAGAAGTTCGGTATTGACGATTTCGATGTCGTTAACGGGATCGACCGCCGCCGTCACATGGGCGATGTCATCGTTCTCAAAACACCGCACGACGTGTGCTATGGCATGGGCATCGCGAATGTTGGCCAGAAACTTGTTGCCCAGGCCTTCGCCTTTTGAGGCTCCCCGTACCAATCCGGCGATGTCGACAAACTCGACTGTCGCAGGTACCAGCTTTTTCGGTTGCACGATCTCGGCAAGCTGCTGCAAGCGCGGGTCAGGCACCTCGACCACCCCGATATTCGGGTCGATCGTGCAGAACGGATAATTTTCGGCGGCGATGCCTGCCGCAGTTAAAGCATTGAACAACGTAGACTTGCCTACGTTGGGCAGCCCGACAATCCCGCAGCGAACAGCCATTCCCTGGACTTTCCCTCTGGTAGCGCGCAGCCATATTAACCCGGATCACGATACAGTACGGTTGCGGCCAACCGTCGGACCGAAACCGACACTCTCGTAGCGCCTCGTTAGCTGGCACTTGACCGCTCTGATACGATGCGGTGGCTAAAAAAAGATTTAGCGGAGTAACAACGTGTTCGAAACCACTATTGCCGGCAGCCTGCCGAGGCCTGACTGGCTGGCGGAACCGGAGACGCTCAAAGGCGCCTGGAAACTGAGCGGCGTCGAGCTCGAGGACGGCAAGCGGCGAGCGGCTACCGAATGGTTGCGTTTAGAAGAAGCAGCCGGGATCGACATCGTCACCGACGGCGAGCAATTCCGGGCACATTTCGTGCACGGTTTCCTGGAAAAGATTGACGGCATCGACTGGAACAAAAAGACCGTGATGGGTATCCGCGATAATCGTTACGATCTCGAGGTGCCTACGGTGACCGGGCCACTGTCGCGGCCGGGGCCGGTGCATCTCGAGGAAGTGAAGTTCACCCGTGCCCAGACCGGGCGTCGCCTGAAGTTCACGCTACCGGGACCGATGACGATCTGCGACACGATTGCGGATGAACACTATGGCAGCCGCCCGGAAATGGCCATGGCTTTCGCCGAGATTCTCAACGTGGAGGCAAAGGACCTGGTAGCGGCCGGCGTCGATGTGATCCAGTTCGACGAACCGGCCTTCAATGTGTTTATCGACGACGTCAACGAATGGGGTATTGCAACGCTGAATCGCGCAGTCGAAGGACTCGAGTGCACCACCGCTGTGCACGTTTGCTACGGCTACGGTATCGAGCAGAACCTCAGGTGGAAGGAAACGCTGGGCGGCGAGTGGCGACAGTACGATGCGATTTTTCCGGCGATCAATGCCAGCGCAATAGACCAGGTTTCACTGGAGTGCGCGGACTCCCACGTACCGATGGCGTTGATTGCGCATCTTAAGGACAAGGAAGTCATGGTCGGAGCGGTGGCTGTGACCCCTGACCGGGTCGAGTCGCCGGAAGAAGTCGCCGCCACGATTCGCGAGGCGATGGGCTATGTCGACGCGGACCGCATCCTGCCGTGCACCAATTGCGGCATGGCGCCGATACCCTATGAGGTTGCAGCAGGCAAGCTTCGGGCGCTGGCAGCCGGGGCAGCATTGGTACGGCAATCGATCTAGCCGATTGTCAGCGAAAGCGATGGTTTAATTTCTAGCGAATAGAGGAGAAAATAATGCGCAGCATCATAGTTTTGGCAGCCATGCTCATGGCGGCCGGCGCCTGGGCCCAGGAAACCTACGTTGACTGGGATAAAACGGCGGGATTCGAAAACTACAAGACTTTCGTCTGGGCCAGCTCGGAGGAAGATCTCAGTAAGTCAAGTCCGTTGTGGCATGATCGCGTTGTCAATGGCATAACAGAACGGCTAGTCGCAGGTGGCATGACTGAACTGCCCAGCGATGAGACCCCGGATGTTTACGTTACCTACTTTGCCTCGGAATCGCAGAAAACCCGCGTAGTTACCGATCACATGGGTTACGGCTATGGAGCTGGTTACTATGGAATGGGGGCCGGCATGGGCACGTCAACATCCCGTGTGGTTACCTACGATAAGGGCACCCTGGTCATCGACATCTGGGACGCCAAGGAGAAAAAACTGGTCTGGCGTGGTAGCTCGACAGATACCATATCAGACAACCCGAAAAAGATGGAAAAGCGTCTGGAAAAGATGCTGGATAAGCTCGTCAAGGTGTGGAACAAAGAGTACCGCAAAGCACAGAAAAAATAGGCCCGGCGGCGTTTGTTGATTGCCAATACTATTTACGAATCATCGCTAGCGCTTTTCGGAGTTTTCCCCTGCAAGGCTTTCCGGACTTCGTCCGAGGTCGTGCGCAAATGCAGGTCCCGTTGCGGGAATGGGATCCTAATTCCTGCCGCTTCAAATTCTGCGTTGATTTGCATGGCAACCTCGCTGAACGTCCTCAAGCGCTCATCGGCATCCGGGGTCCAGAAGCGGAGTTCAAATTTCAGTCCATCGTCGCCGAACCCGCGGAACAGCGCCCACGGTTCCGGATCGTCCATCGCGTTGGGATGCTCAGCGGCTACTTTAACGAGTATTTCCCGAACCTGCTGCATGTCGCTGCCATAAGCGACGTCTACCGGGATATCGATGCGACGCTTGCGATCCGATAGAGTCCAATTAATAAGTTCACCGGAAATCAGATTGGCGTTCGGCACGATGAGTTCCGCGCCATCATAGGTTCGTATCGTGCTGGAGCGTAAGCCGATCGTCCGGACCCGGCCCATTAGGGGCCCTACCTCGATCATGTCACCGACCTGGAACGGGCGTTCGAACGCGACGACGAGACCTGATACAAAATTGTTGACAATGCCCTGCAGGCCAAAGCCGATACCTATACCCAGTGCACTGATCAGCAGCGTCAACTGCGACAACTCGAATCCCGCAGATGCCAGCGCAAACAAAAAGCCGAGCACCAACAACACGTAATAGATCAGCCGCGATGCTGCGCCGGCCTTGCCTGAAGCAACCTTCAGACGCGGAAATATGTCTTCGTCCAGCGCAAAGCGTATAAAGCGCGCTACCGATACCGCAATGACAACGCCGATCGCGAATGCGATCAGATTGGCCACACTCATATTGACGCTACCGAAGCCCCATTGGACGTTCGACGCCTCGCCGATCGCATTCCATATACCCGCTACGATCGGAAATAGCCGGGGCAATACCGTGATCAGCAGCAACAACACGATGATCCGGACAATGACGATCCCGCGCCGGCGCACCTCCGCCGGGTATCTCCGCACCCCATTCAGTTTTCGACCGGCGTCACTCTCGACGAAAACATCCAAGCCGTTCCTGAGAACGTGCTCCAGGCTGGCGATCACTGCTGCAACAAGGATAACGCCTATCGAGGTATCGAGCGCACGTTCCGCAATATCTGC
>JAPUGL010000004.1 GCA_027292775.1 Gammaproteobacteria bacterium
GGCGGGTAACCAGGAGACTGCGGTCAACTCGTTCCAGTCCTCACAAGCTTTGTCCGATGCCATTATCGACGCCACGGCATCGACGCCAGTCATTGGCGATCCGGGTTGTACGATCTGCACAGGTACAGGAATCCATTGCAATATAGAAAATTGGCGCCTGCCGAGCGGCATGTACACCGATCAGATGAATACCGGCGTCATGAACGGCGTGATCACCAGATTATCACCGGCCCTGCGGCCGCCACCTCGCGGTATCGGTTCGAGCGCGGATAAATTCAGCGCCGCGGCTTTTTCAATCACCAGTACTTTCGACATGGCCGATCAGGGCCTCGGTAGGGACACCGTCGTCGAAGGCGTATTAATTTTAGTGCCTACCAATTAGGAAGGTGGAGGAGTTATAAAGATGTTTACACGTACCACAAGAAACCGGATTTTCACACTCTTGCTGGCCACCGGGCTGACGCTGTCTGCCAGTGTGCCGGCCGAGGCGGATGACATTGATGTTTACTTTGCCCCGCCATCGTTAGTGGGCAGCGAGCCGCTGGTCATGTTCAGCCTCGACTATCGTCCCAACCTGGGATCCATCGTTTGTCAAAGCGGTGAATGCCAGTTCCTGGTGGACGCGGGTTATTTGCCCGTGCAGGCCTCCTACACATTCTTTGAAATGCTGCGGGCGGTCCTGAAAGTGGTCATGGATCCGCTGGATGGTGTTAGTGTCGGCTTGATGCTGAATCATAATAACGTTTCAGGGTGCGCCGGCCCCGCCAACGAATTCACACCAGGTTGCTCGAACGGCGGCTACATCGCGATGGGTTTCGAACCGTTCGAGTTCGGCGATGTCAGCGGCGCCAAGGCCAGATTCCACAAGCTGTTGGCCGACCTGCCGCTACCCGGAGGTTCGACATCGCATTCCTACCAGGGCAAGGAGCTGTTCTTCGAATTGTTTCGTTACCTTACACACGGGGATATTTACAACGGCCATGTCGGGTACGCCGACTATAGTGGCTTGCCGACTTCAGACCCGTTGCTCAACCTGGATGTCAACTTTCCGTTGATTTCATGGGATACGAATCCCAACGTTCAGCACTTGACCTTACCACACCATTACGAAGCAGGGCCATTACACCTGGCCACCCAGGAGTGCACCCGCATTTCTTCGGTCAACTTGATGTTTCAGGTTTCCAATCAGGAAGACGACTCCGACGTTGCGATAAAAGCTCCGCTCGCCCAGGGCGGCACCGGCGGGATACGCGCCGGATTTCCGGACATGATTCAGTTCATGAATGAAACAGATATGTCGTCTAAAACTCTGGGACCAGAGGACATAGAAGGGAGACAGAATCTGACGTCTTATTTCCTCGTGCCGGAGACCAAAATTAACAAAAAGACCGTGGAATATGCCCAGGCTGGCGGGACGGTTCAGCCATTGGCCTTGTCTGAAGACCCCGAGGAACTGGTCAGGACCCTGACCGATATCTTCAACCAGATTCTCAGCGTCAGCACGACGTTTGTGGCGGCCTCCATTCCGGTTAACGCGTTTAACCGCGCCCAGGTCGTGGACAACGTTTACCTGGCGATGTTCCAGCCTGATAGGAAGGGCCGGCCGTACTGGACCGGTAACATCAAGAAACTGAAACTGAACGGCCTGTTTGACGGCACCGGCAACGTGTTCCTGGCCGATGCACTGGATCAGCCTGCGGTTGCCGCCGACGGCCGTATCCGCTTCGACGCGCTGACCTATTGGACCGACCCGAACGCACTTTCGACACCGGTTCTTGGCGAAGGCGAAATGATCGGGCGAGATGGCCGCTCGGTTGCGCGTGGCGGCGCCGGGCAGAATATTCCGGGTATGGTCAATGGGCTGATCGGTACTATCAACGGCATAGGTACGCGGCAGGTTTTCTATGAGATGGGCGGTGTGATGAAGCCAATGGACCTGACTAACGACGTCGTCAACGACCTGACGCCTTATTTCAACCTGTCTGTTCCGCTGGTGGACATGGTGAACGAAGTCGCGTGGATGATCCTGTACGCACGTGGATACGATATCGACGATCTGGATAACGATACGATACTTACGGAAGCGCGCCCCTGGATCCTCGCCGATCCGTTGCATTCGCGGCCGCTGCCGATGAACTATGGCGCCTGGGGAGGTTACAGCGAAGCCAACCAGGCCATTTTCCTGGCGGTGGCGTCGAACGATGGCTACCTGCATTTTATTCGCAATACGACAAGCGCAGGTGGCGAGAGCGGCGAGGAAGTCTGGGCCTATATGCCAAAAGGCACCCTTGACGTTCTGCCTGAGTTGAGGGCCAATATCCCGGCTCTTAGCCATCCCTACACGGTTGACGGTTCGCCGGTCGGTTACATGCTCGATGTCGATGGCGATGGCACGATCGAAACGATAGATGGCGACAAGGCCTATGTGTTCGTCGGCATGCGCCGCGGCGGCAACGAGTTACACGCGCTGGATGTCAGCAACCCTGAGAGCCCCAAGTTCCTGTGGCAGATCAGCAGCGCCGACCCGGATTTTAACGAACTGGGCATGACCTTCTCGACGCCACGCGTCGGCACCGTGCAAGTCGGTCTTGCCAGCAAACCGGTATTGATTTTTGCCGGCGGCTATGACCCGAACAAAGACGTCCGGATCGGTACCGGCACCGACGACGCGCAAGGAAAAGCGGTCTATGTGGTGGACATCGAGACCGGTACCCTGATCTGGAAAGCGGTCGGCACGGGATCGGCCTCTGCGAATACCTTTGTCCACCCCGGCATGCTCGATAGCTTCCCGTCGCCGGTGGCTGTCGCCGATATGGATGGCGACGGTTTCACCGACCGGGTCGTCGTTGGCGATTCGGGTGGCAATGTCTGGCGTGTCGATCTGGCCGGCAACCTGCCGAGCAACTGGAAGATGACGCTGCTGGCCACTCTCGGTCGCCATCAAGGGCTGGTTGGGAACAAAGTAGCTGACCGTCGTTTCTTCCACCGGCCGGATATCGTGCCCACCCGCGACGGTATCGGCGCATTCGATGCCATCGTGATCGGTTCGGGCGACCGCGCCGATCCGTTGAGCACCGGCGGGAAGAATGTGGCCAAAGATTATCTCTACATGATCAAGGATCGCAACATCGCTATCGGTGGTGGCGTGGATAGTCTTCTGATTCACGCGGACCTGGCCGATGTGTCGGATAACTGCCTGCAGGCAAGCATGCCCTGCGCGCGGGATCTGAGCAACGGCTGGCGTCTGGAACTCTCGGATGAGGGTGAGAAGAGTCTTTCGACTCCGCTGACGATCGGCGGCACCGTGTTTTTTACGACCTACTCTCCGCCGATTGGCGTCGATAAAAACGATTGTCAGCCATCGGAAGGACTCGGTTATTTGTACGCGGTCGATCTGCAAAACGCGTTCGCCGTCAATAACTACGATTCGACCGATGACGGCCTGGACGGTTCCGGCTACTCCAGTACTGACTCCGACCGCCGCACACTGTTGAGTTCGGAAGGTATCCCGGCCGAGGTGGTATCGCTGCCCCCGGACAAGATATTGCGCCCGGATCTGACGACCGAGAGCGCGACTTCGTCGAACCGCTGGAAGACCTTCTGGTATAACGCCGAAGACACCGATCTTTAACGAACCAACAACATATGGATTTGAATCGATGAATATCAGGAAGAAAAGAGAAGACAAGTCAGGAGCGTTTCAGCGCGGTTTTACGCTGATCGAGCTGATGGTCGTAATCGCGATAGTCGGCGTGCTGGTCGCAATAGCCTACCCCAGCTACACGGACTACATCACCCGCAGCAAGCGTGCGACCGCCAAGTCATTCCTGGTGGCGCTGGCGGACCAGCAGGAACATTTCTATAACGATAACAAACGTTATGCCATCGATCTGAACGAGCTGGGTTATGGCAACGCGTTTATCACGATCGACCGTCAGGGCAACGCGATTCCCGCGCTGGCGGCCGATCGCATTTACGCCGCCGGTGTCGTTAATGTGACGGCGACATCTTATCTCGCGCTCGCGGTGCCGCAGCTTGCCCAGGCGATCAACGATACCGATTGCGGCAACATGATGCTGGACCAGGCGGGCTTCAAAAGTAACTCAGGAGCCGGCACCGACTGCTGGAGATGACGCCAACCTAAAGTAAAGCTAGCCAACGAGAAAAATGGGCAGATCTAGTCTGCCCCTTTTTTTGATACGCAGAGTTTGCCTATCGTGTTAACGCCTGAGTTTTGCAACAGTCGCCCGAGCGGTGTTGCGCAAGGCCTTTTCGATACCGGGAACGGCCCTGATAAAATCCTGCAGACTCTGTTTGGCCTTGACCTCTGCCTGACTCGTGGGCGCACCTGTCCTGCTTTTCGAACCCAGCATGCTGGCGCCGATCACACGAACTTGCCAGTAGCCGGTAGCCTGCCGGGTAATTTCCTTGATCAGCGCATCGATATCCATATCGCCGTTGTAATGTTTCCGCAGGTACTCCGCCCATTGCGTATGCAACTGACCGGACTCGTGCCGGGTCGCGCATAGCACGACGATGTTTTGCAGATCGTCACTGACCGAATCCACCGCCACCGGTTCGGCGGGCAGCGCAAAGCCGGTATCCCGGGCCATCGCGCCCGCGGTTACCAGGAGCATCAGGAATACTGGTAGGATTCGATTCATCGCTTTCTCCGGATCGTTTGTGGTCCCAATATACCACCGTACAAACATTCAATTGCTAAAGTTGTCGCTAAAAGGACACACCTTTTTCGTAATCCAGGCAGGGTTTAGAATGATGTATGGCTTGCATGGCTCTCAGTGGAATGAAAGACCGGTACGTACACGGCAGTTCTGAAAAAGAGCAGCGCCGCCTGGCCTTGATGAACAAGCTCATCAACCAGGCCTGTCTGCGCGCGCTTGATCCCGGTGGCGAGGAATTCGTGCTCGATGTCGGTTGTGGAACGGGGGAATTCACCCGTGCGATCGCGAGGTGCCTGCCGGGCAGTTCCAAGGTTATCGCCATCGAACGGGACCCGGCACAACTGGCTACGGCGGTCGATCGTGCGCTGGCAGACCAAGAGGCTGATCTGGTCGATTTTCGCGTCGGCGAAGCTGAATTTTTGCCATTGCGGCAAAATGAAATGGGTCGTTTCGACCTGGCGCATACGCGCTTTCTTCTTGAACATGTGAACAATCCGCTGAGCGTCGTGGAAACAATGTTCGAAGCGGTACGCAAAGGCGGCCGCATCGTACTGGCCGATGACGATCACGACACATTGCGTCTGTGGCCGGAGCCGCCGGGTGTCATGGATGCCTGGCGTGCCTACTTTGAAACATACCGGAAAAATGGCAACGACCCGTTTGTCGGGCGGAAGCTGGTCCAGTTGCTGCATCAGGTCGGCGCCGAACCGCAAAAAAACACGCTGGTGTTTTATGGCGGCTGCGCCGGCATGCGGGAGTTCAAAGGCATCGTGCATAATTTATATGAGGTACTGGGCGGTGCGGCCGAGGAAGTGATCCAGGCCAGGCTAATGAGCGAAAAGAAATACATCGATGCGTTGTATGCGCTGCGAGATTTTTCGCGACGGCCGGATGCAGCGCTTTGGTATGGCATCAGCTGGGCCGAGGGCATGAAGCCCAGGTACAAATAATCAAAACGATCCAGTTGGTTTTTCCGGTAACAAAAAGCATGGTTTGCGGGTCTTATGGGTGAAGCCGGCGATGTCGTCCGTCCAGGCGCGCACGGCCGAATCAAATTCTTATATAGTTGTCAGGCGATTGTTCGGACCTGACCGCCGGGGGCCCCCATGAACCAGAAAATGAAACCGATCGTGACGGCAGCTTTGCTCGCGCTGGTCATGTTGCCGGTGTTGCCTGTGCTTGCGCAACGCCATTACGAAACCGATATTCTCAAAGAAACCTTTGCTTTCGATGACAGCACCCCCCGCAGCGTGGACTTCGGCAAGCTGGTCCAGGCTTGCCCGGTACGCGACTGCATCCGCTCGATCGACAACCCCAGGTTCGTAACATCGGACCAGGCCAGTTTCCTGAACGCTGACGACCTGATACTCGGCGTGGTTATCGGCGGCGATGCCCGCGCCTA
>JAPUGL010000040.1 GCA_027292775.1 Gammaproteobacteria bacterium
TATTTCCCCATCGGACGAGAGTATTTCGCTAAACACCATCAGATCGGTACCCTTTGAGGCCTTTGGCAATACCCTGACCGCACCCCAGTTCCCGGCATCTTCCAGTACCCGCTTCATCTGGTACGCCATGTAGCGGGCTTCGGCCTTGCGGACTTCAGGGAATATGTTGCGGTTTTCCTCTCGCTCCTCACGCACACCGAGATCATCCGCGATACCCGGGTCAAAAATCGCCACCCCAATATCGAGTATCGCGGAGTCAGGTATGTCTTCGCTGGCGGTCTTCAGCTTTGTCGGATTTGCCTTGATGATTTGTTGCTGAACACAGCCGCCCGTGAACGCCAGCATCAGTACAACGACGGCAATATTGAGTTTTCTAATGGTGATCACTGCCCTGTCGCTTTCTTGTAGACACGATACTCATCCCAGAGTTTATCCCTGAGTTCCGGATCCTTTTCATTTTCCGCCGCCTCGCGCAACTGTCTGGCGACTATGTCGTCATCGCTACCGTCGGGAATATCTGCCGGCGGCCGGTTCAGGGAATTGGTGCCTTTTTGCTTGCCATCGGGTGGCGCATTGTTACCGCTTGTCGCGCCGGTTTTTTCCTGGCCATCGGTAGCAGCGCCGGCGTTTTGCCCTGCACCGGCCATCATCGACCCTTCACCTTCGGCATCCGGTCCCCCGATTGCGCCGCCGAAACCGGTGTCCGGGCCCTCGTCCCCAAAACCACCCCCTGCGCCAGATGATGTCCCCATCTTGGATCCCTGGCTGGCCAGAATAATACCGTCAAAAACAGTCAGCGATCCCGTCAACGCGGTGTCAAGTACAGCAACCCGGTCGCCGCTTGACTGCCCGCCACCGATAATCACAACCGTTCCGCTGCCACCGCTCGAAGAACCCTGACTGTCGCCAGTTTCCATTCCGCCACCGGCAACCCGGACTGCGCCCGGCGAATCACCCTCCTCGTCACCCGGCTGACCCGATCCACGCGGCAATCCAAGCGGCACCAATATCCCGCCTGGCAAAAGAATGCTGCCTGGAATAATCGTTGCGTCGCCTACCAGGATCAAGCTGGCATAGGTCTGCTGGCTTGCTGACGAAAGGCCATCCTCCTCTGCCGCCTGCATGCCATCGTTTATCGCGTTCATAACCTGGGCCAGTCCCTCCATGACGGCCAGCCTGGCTTCCAGCTCTTCGCCAGAAACACCTTCAGTGGCTTCTCGTAAATCTGCCCCCTGCCTGGTTTGATCGCTTCCTGCAGCTACAGATCTCGGCACAGAATCGGTCGAATCCTCGCCCTCCGCTTGCCTGGCCGCGTCAGCGAGCGCCACGCTGGCTTTTTGAATTTGTTGAGCGGCTTCGGTCAACGCCTCTCCGACGGCCTTCTTCAGCGCTTCCTGGTATTCAGGGCTACCGATATCCTGCGGCAGACCACCATCGCTACTATCCATCTCGTCGCTGGTGGGGCCGTTCGCCAGTTGCGAAGCGGCAATCATGTCTACCAGACCTTGCAACGCCTGGCGAGCACCCTCAGACGCCTCTGCTGCGGCCTGTAAATTCTCCTCGCCTTTCGATGCGTCCTCGTCGCCACTGCTTTGCTGCGACTCGCCTCCCGCCTCTGCGACTGTCTCGTCAGTCGCGCCTTGTTGTTCGTCCGAACTGGCATCCTGATCACCTCGTTCCGACGAGCTGGCGGTCTCGCTGCTGGCTACAGATTCTGCCCCGGCTTCTCCGCCGGTTTCGTCACTGCCCCCGGCAGCACTATTCGATCCGCTAGAACTGCTCTGGCCTGAAGAAGCCTGGCTTTGGCCGCCGGACGCATCGCCGGCCGCCTCAGCCTCACTGGAGTCACGCTGCTCTTGCTCGTCGCTCGCGTCAGCAACGGCCTCAGACGCCTCTTCCAGTGCCTCATTCGCAGCTTCAATCGCCTGCTCGGCTGCCTGCATCGCTTCATCGCCGGATTGCGACTCTGTTTCATCGCCCGCCGAGCTGGGAGCATCTGACGCAGCGCTGCTGGCCGTGGATTCGCTGGCGTCGCTGGTGCTTGCGTCCGCCTGCGCCGAACTTTGTCCTCCCTGGGAGGATGTCGAGCTGGCACTTTGTTCGGTCTGTCCGCCACTGGCCTCGGATCCGGATTGAGAGCCCCCTTCGGATTCACTGGTGCTGGCTGACTGAGAGTCCGCCTCACTACCGCTTTGTTCGGCAGAGGAACTGGCTGAGCCATCGCTCGACGAGCTTTCCTGACCCTGTGCCTGCGACTGACTCTGGCTCGACGACGGCAACTGTGGCAGCGACGAGGATTGTGACTGGCTCTGACTCTGCGACGGGGACGAACTCGGCGATGAAGATGACGAGGACGAGGACGAGGACGAGGATGACGACGATGAGGATGAGGATTGTGATTGTTGCTGCGTCGTTGCGCATCCTGAAATAACAAGTCCGGCAATGACCGGAATCCAGATTCGGCTAAAGTATTTGATATTCATAGTGCGCCTGCCTTTGGCCTTCAAAAGCCAACTTAAATGTTCCCGCGATCGCCTGCGGCCTCAAGGATACTCGCCCGCTTCGCCTGGCCACAAGAGCGCCCGCGTGACCAGTCAGCTACACTCCCTTGATTAGACTTGATAAGCGGTTAAAGTTCTACATAACAGGCTGAACTATTAAGGATTGTGCGGTTCGTATTTGAACAGAAACCGCGAAAAAGCGGCGCTGTCTTAGGCCGCACCAGAATATGCCTGAAAAGCAACGAATAACTTTATGAAATTAAAGAATTTATCTGCTTTACCCCTTTTCCGACTTGGTGTACTCACCCTGTCCGCCGCATTCCTTGCCGGATGTGTCAATACGGTCAAGGTCAGCGGCCGTTTCCCGGCCCCGGTGGGCGAAAAAGTTCCTCTGCTTGTCGGCTTGTATTTTGCGCCCGCTTTCAAAAACTATACGCCGGTAGAAGTGCTGTACCAGAGACCCAAGTGGAAGGTAGACCTCGGCACAGCCAGCGTGCAAATGTTCAGCCAGGTTTTTGTCAATTTGACCGATCAGGTCGTCGTTTTGGAAAACAAGCCAAGCGCTGACGCCCCGGTTGACAATGTCGACCTGATCGTCGTTCCCTCGTTTGTCGATTTCGGTCTGCTCGACCCTTCTGCAACACCCCTCGATTTTTTCTCTCTTTCGTTCAAATACAAGGTTGACGTTTTCTCAGCCGAGGGAAGTCTGATTGCTGACTGGGTCATTAACGCATACGGTAAGGCACCTCCGTACGCGCTGAAAAAGACAGAGTCGGTCAAAGAGGCGCTGATGTTTGCGTTACGCGATGCGGCAGCAAGCCTGACCATTGAATTTCCACGGCAACCCGGTGTAATAAGATATATTTCCGAGCGGTCTAGCTCTATTGTGCGCGCGCAAAACCAGTTAGAAGCGAATATTGAGTAACCTAGCAAAAACCGAATTTCATTCGCGGCGTACCACTATGGCTGGATTGTTCTCATGTGTTGCTATGCTGAGCGCCTGCGTGAGTTCCCAGATCGAAGAATTTCGCCACGACGCTAACGAACGGTCCATTGAGGCCATCCAGGAATTTGAAGCGGTCGTCGTTCTGACCCGGCGAACTCATACGGCGCAGGAAACTGAGAAGTCTTTTACGGAATGCGTCTCGAGGAAGCTGCAATCGGGTAAAAAACCGTTTCGAATAACCAAACAGGCGCAGTTTGTCGACCTGATGTTTCCATACTTCGAGCCACGGCTGGCGCCGAACAACCCCTATGAAATGCCCGCGCTACTCGCCAAACCCGGGGTACTGGACCGTATTAACGACATCGGTGTGCGCTACGTAATCTGGATCGATGGCAGCACCGAGACCTTGGACCAGGGAGGAACGATGACCTGTGCTTTCGGTGCAGCCGGTGGTGGCTGCCTGGGAATCACATGGCGCGAGAAAGAATCCAGCTACGAGGCATCGATCTGGGATCTGAAGAGACAGCAAGTGGCTGGCACAATCAGTGCGGACGCCAAAGGAACATCCTACATGCCGGCACTGGTCATACCTATTCCGATGATCGCACGAACTGCCAAGGTCGCTTGCAACGGGTTAGCGAATCAGATTCATTCTTTTCTGACGGAAGGAGGATAGAGGGAATACTCTATGTATGCAGTGCCGGAAAATTCTTCCCTCAAAGTCAAATCGTCGGTAACCACCGCTATGGCGTCTACATATCTTGGCCGATAAATGGCCTGCTTGACTGCATCCCGCATTCTTACATTCATCGCCGAGGGCGAGTTTGATTCGACAAACTTCAGGTTGCGCACTGCGCCATTTTCATTGACCGAGTACGTGACCGCAACATATCGGTCGTCATAATTTTCATAGCTGCCCGGACCGGATTGCGGCAAAGACGGTTTGAAGTATTTCAAACTTTTAGGCTGTCCAAAGTAGCCTGCGAGCAATTTCGGAGCGTCTTCTTCATCGGCAAGTAATTGCCAGACCTTGCGGTAAGCGCCATCTGCAAGACGGGGCTTGCGAATCAACATATACCAGTCTCCCAATCGGATATAGGCCTCCGCCCGCTGGCCTGTGGAAAAGCGCTCCGGATGTTCCTCAATGATGTCAATCACTGTCTGCAGCGTCCGGGTCCCTTCCTTGCGACCGCTATAGGGCGACGTTTTCGGACCCCATTCCCGTGCAAGAATTTTTCCGATCTGGTGAGTCTTCCGAATCTCTTTGTTCGGGGCCTGAATCGTCGTTGCTGGGCTGCGCACGATCAATCTGGAACTGGGTACCCCGCGCGACTGTTCCCTGTAGCGAACAGACGCGAAGCCATTCAGGGCATCGACAAAACCAGGATCGTTTTTCGGCAAGAACCGCTCGAGAATCGCCAGGGCATCCGAATACAGTTTTCTTGCCGCCCGAAACTGCCATGTCCTGGATTTGAATTCAGCCTGACCGAGTATAAACGGAACAAACTCGAGAGAATTGATATCCAGATGGCGCACATTGATCGCATAGGTCAAATCGGTGATCATGCCAGCCTCTTCATCTTGCCCCATCGCTGCAAAACTTATTTTCATCTGATCGAGGATCGGCAACTGCAGACCGGTCATCACTCCATCCGTGCGATGCAAAATGTGTTGCGCCCGGTTCAATCGCTCCATTGCCGCCGGGTGGTCGCCGCCGTCCTGGTGCAATTGCGCCAAAAAAACGAGTGGCTCCACCAGCGCCGGGTCGAACACCCCGCCGTTTCTTTCGATCAATTCTATCGCCAAGTCACCGGCCCGCTCTGCCTGAAGAATTTCGCCCGCTTGTTTCCGAACCGTCGCGTGTTTCATCAACGGTTCAACAAGTAACTCCCTGGTTTCGGCCCCGTATTCAGCCCCCTTCGCGAGAATGTCGTAAGCGAGTCCCATGACATCCGAGTACTCGTCTGAAGCGCCCAGCGTCTGGAATTCCCCGGCAACCGCCGATTCGTTTTCGAGATTGGCTGTGTTGGAGCTTAAGTCGCCGGCTGCCTCGCTCTGCCCCTCTTTTGGTTGTTTGTCCGGCGCTGCCGACCGGGCAATTTGTAATGTAGAAAACGCAATTACAAACATCAGACTGATCGCAGCTGATCGGTATGAGTATCTGATTATCATCCTAACCCTCAGTCCCTGGCTGGCCACGCTCCGCGCGAAAACTCTTCTCGCAAAAACAAACCGTTGGTAATCACCGGTTGCGCATCAACATATCTTGGCCTGTAAATAGCAGCTTGTACTGCCCATCGCATCCTGAGGTTCATCGCTGCCGGAGAATTGGAATTACCCAGCTTGACTTTGTGTACTTGGCCATTTTCGTTTACCGAAAAACTGACCTCGGCAAATCTGCCGTAATAAACTTCATACATGCCCGGGCCGCTTCGCGGCGGTATTGGCTTGCTGTATCTTAATCGTCTCGGCTGACCAAAGTATTTTGCCAGCAATTTCGTAGCATTCTCCTGATCCGCGAGAATATTCCAGGCGTTACGGTATGGTTCATCCGATAGACGGGCCTTGCGAGTAATCATGTACCAGTCACCCATCCAGATGTAGATTTCCGCACGCCGGAGCAAAGAGAACTCGTCAGGATGTTCCTCCATTATCGCGAGCATTCTCTGCAGGCTTCTCGCTCCCTCCTTACGCCCGAGTCTGTAAGCTGATATACCGTATCCGCCGCTTAATTGTTCTACATAGCGAACTGACGCGAGTTCGTTCAAAGCTTCGAAAAATCTGGGATCGTTTCCCGGTATGGATTCCTCGAGAATTTCGAGGCCAAGGTAAATCAGTTCCCTGGCTTTACGATAATGGCCGCTCATGGCTCTGATTTTGGCCTGTTCGAGAATGACAGGCACAGACTCGACGGAATTCTTTTCGAAATTGCGCATTCGTATGGCGTAGGCTTGCTCAATCATAAGGTTGGTCATAGATCTTCGTTTGGTCGCCACATAACTTCTGATCATATGAGTCATTATCGGTAACTGCTGATGCGACATCACGCCATCTGCTCGATGAACAATGTGTTGCGCCCGATTCAATCGTTCCAGCGCCGCCGGGTGATTGCCATTGCTTTGATCCAGCTGAGCCAGAAAAACGAGTGGCTCTACCAGGGCCGGGTCAAACACGCCGCCGTTTCTTTCGATGAGATCGATCGTAAGCTCACCTGCCCGCATCGCATCAAGAATCTCATCCGCTTGTTTCAGAATCGTCGCGAGCTTCATCAACGGCTCGATCAGCAATGCCCGGGTTCCGGACTCGTAATCCGCTGCCCGGTCAACAACGCGTGCAGCAACCGCCAGTGCGTCCGCATAATGGCCCGCCGTAGTAAATGCCTGGAATTCGATAACGGGTGTTGGGGTGCTGTCGAAATCAGTTTTGTCCGACTCCTCCGACCGGACTACTTGCTGAGCGGAGAGCGTGACGGCGATCAGAATAATTGTCGCGGCTGGCCGATGAAAGAGCTTGATCGGCATATTGGCCCGGTTCAGTCGCCGGCCGGTGTGGCATTGGCCGGCAACGCGGTACCGGCAAACTCTTCCCTGAGATGCTCGGTCGTTGCGACCGGTTCACCATCGACAAACCGTGGCCTGTATATGGACCTGCGCACCTCCTTCCTGAACAGAGTTCGCATGGGAACAGGCGCGTTGGACGCAACCACTTCAACATCATCGACCGATCCGTTGGCGAGAACCACGAATGAAGCTTCGGCAAAGGTGCCATCATAATTGGTATATCTCCCGGCGCCGTTTGGCACCGGACGTGGTTTCTTGTATTGCAAACGCCTGGGTCGGCCAAAATACCGCTCTTTGAGTTCCTGCTCGTCGCTCTCCGAATCCAGAAGTTTCAGCGCCTGCCGATAGGTCGCTATCCCGCTGTTCTTCTTTCTTTTCGTCATATACAAATCACCGAGGCGGACATAAATAGCCACTCGATGGGCCACCGATACTTTGTCCTGGTTATCATCCACAATTTGTATGGCACGGCTAAGCGCCTCCAGCGCCTCCCGGTGAGTAGCTCCCTGGACCCTGGCCGGCGCAACGGGTTTCCTCTCGGACACCGCCGACTCCAAAGTCAATTGCGGCCGCCTATCGTAACGGAGAAGGAGGAGATCTTGCTGCTGTTGCTCGTGCCTTGCGCTGTGGTAGTCGCGGAGTGCACGCTGATCCTGCCTCACCGATGCCAATCCCAGCAACAATGGGACCAGCGACAGATCGTTCTCGCCCAGGGATTCATCCGTTATCTGTATCGCCTCTTTATAGAGTTGCCGGGCATTGTCATACAACCTGAGACCCGACTTGAACCTGGCCAGTTTGACCATCGATGGCACCGACAGAATCGAACCCCTTCCGAATTGATGGAGATCCACCACATAACGAAAGTTCTGTGCCGAATTCGCTTTGTCCAAATTCCCCATTGACAAATAACTGCGCGTCATCAGCTCAAGAGCCGACACCTGGTCGGGGCTGTAAACCCCATCCACGCGATGACTGATATGCTGAGAACGATGAAACGACCCGATCGCCCGCTCATGTTCGCCACTTTTTTGCAACAGGCGCCCCGCGTCGTTAATCGCATCTACCAGCCGGGCATCATAGATACCCCCATCCCTTTCGATCAGGTCTATGGCGCGTTCGATGGACTCTGCCGCCTCCCGGTCAAGTTGCAATTTTTCCTGGATGTCCGCCAGATTCATCACGGGCCCGATCAAGGCCGG
>JAPUGL010000041.1 GCA_027292775.1 Gammaproteobacteria bacterium
ACTAAATGGCTATAGGTTTTTCAGAATTCCGTCGTGTGAGGAGCGATTTCTTAATTCACGCACGACCAAAAGTTCCTCGCTCGTACCGGGATTTTGCCGGGATCAGTCAGGAACCGTTATGACCTGCTAGGCACTTATGTCCACGGGCGCCTCCAGTATGCCTATTAATAACAACTAGTTATAAACGCCCAACTGCCTTCGGGAGGCAGGGGCCGGAAGTTCAAATCTTCTCACCCCGACCGACTTTTCCCTAACCAGATCAATCCGTTACAAATTCCCCTGCCGGAACACTGGGTTTATGTGGGGCCGAATTGTGGGAGATTTGAGGGAATTATTCTAGGCCCGCACCTATCCGACTCAATGCTGCTAAGCAAAGGAATAATTTAGCATGAATTTTTTATATAAGTCCCTACTTGTCGTGACTGCGTTCGTTACATCGGTCGCGTTGTCTTCTGTTGGCTTTGCTCAGGAGCAAAGCCAGATGGACGACAAAACTGGAACCAATCCGGACGATTTCTCATCGGGCTTTCGTGTTTCAGAAGCTCATCGCAGCGGACGAACCTGAAGATATTAACGCATCAGGCAGCGATCGGTTGACGGCCAATCGTCAATCGCTGTCTATGAAGTCGGCCAGGTCCTTCTTGTATTTGACCAGTGAAGGCGGGTGCAGATACATCATGTGCCCGGATTCATACATCTCGATTGTAATGTTCTTTTGCTGCTCTTCAGATATGGTCAAATGATCTATCATATATTCGGTGGCGAACGCCGGTGTCGCAAGATCATAATAGCCTTGTTGGACGAGCACCCGGAGTTCCGGGTTGTCATTCATCGCGCGAGACAAATCAGGCATCGTATTGGGCGATGGCATCGGGAAATTGGCGCCGGGCTGCGAGTGTTCCCAGTCCCATTTCAAAAATAACTGACCGCTGACCTTGTAGTCTTTGTCGCGGCCGAACTTGAGGTCGTTGTGATAGTAATCCAGGAAGTTGCTGACAAATGCCGGTCTTACGGAAGTAAACATCGGGTCATAGTCCATCTCTTCGCCCAGCAGGTTCAGGCTGTTGCCGGTGAACCTGGAATCAATCCGTCCGGCGGTGAGTTTCCTGTCACGCAGCAGTTCCTGCGCAAATTGTTGATGTGATATGCGAAGATTTGCGCGATCAACATATTGTTCACTGAGGCCCAGGTATCTGGATATGCCGGCGATGACTGCCCGGCGCTCATCCGATCCGAGCCGATTGCCTTTCATCAGCGCCGGGCCATAGACGTCGACCGCGAATTTTTTCACTTCTTCGTAAAATGCTGCGAGATCGGCTGGCTTGTTTTCCAGGGCATCGTGATACCAGGCGGTGGCGGCCAGCGTCGGCAGATACAGAATATGAGGCAAATCTTCGCCTGCGGCATCTACGCCCACCGCGAAGTTGAGAAACGGCGATACCAGGATGACGCCATCGAATGCCATGCCATGAGTGCTTTGCACGTAGTTGATAACACCGGCTGAGCGCATGCCTCCATAGCTTTCACCCAGCAGATACTTCGGTGAGCGCCAGCGGCTGTTTTCGGTCACGTATTGCTCGATAAAGTCGGACACCGTCTTGATATCCGCATCGACGCCCCAGAATTCGTCGCCCTTGGCGTCACCGATCGGTTTGCTATAACCGGTGCCGACCGGGTCGATCATGACCAGGTCGGTGCGGTCGATGATGCTGTACTGGTTGGCTACACGAGTGAATGGCGGGCCGGTAAATCCTGCATCTTCCGTGGCTACAATGACCGGGCCAAGTACGCCCATATGTAGCCAGATGGACGAGGATCCGGGACCACCGTTATAGGCGAACATGATCGGGCGATTCGCCAGGTCAGCGACGCCGTCCTTCAGATAAGCCGTATAGCCAAAGGTGGCGAGAGGATCGCCATCGTCGTTCTTGAGGATCATTGTGCCGGCTACCGCCGTATAACGGACGGTATTGCCGTCAATCCGGACCTGGTGTGAAGTGATCGAGCTTTCCGCTTTGGGTTCGTCAGCCTCGGGCTTGGATTCCTCGTCTTTTGCTTCCGCAGCAAAGCCTATGCCGGAATATACCGTCAGAAAAAAGATCAGCAGCAGTTTGGTTTTCATTTTGAATCGCCCTTCGAAATTACTGGTGGCAAAAGAAAAGAGCCGCCACCGACCCCTTTTTCGATTTTATTCCTCAAGGGTAGAAGCACTGGCCGTCGACGGCAAGTTTGGACGTTGCCTTTTAACTTTTTTTCAGGGCGTCTTGCCGTGTGACATGCTGGTCATGGAATCCAGTTCATCCCAGCGCGCAATGCTTTGGTCCAGTTCGGCATTGACCTCATTCAGACGATCGAGCGCCGGCCTCGTCTGCTCATGGGGCAGGCGAAAAAATTCCGGCGCATTGACCCGTGCCATCAATTCGGCCTGCTCGGTCTCGAGCGCGGCAATATTTTCGGGTAGCGCCTCCAGTTCGCTTTTTTCCCGGTAAGTCAACTTGCGTGGTTTCACTGACGTACTTTTTTTGGTTTTCCCGGATCGCGCGGGTTTCGCCTCGTTTTTCCGCCGTTGTTCCTGCTCGTCCTGAGCCAGCTGGTATTGCCACCAATCGCTGTAGCCGCCTACATGCTCACTGATCACACCGTCACCATCGAATGCCAACACACTGGTGATCACATTATCGAGAAAGGCGCGGTCATGGCTGACCAGTAGCAGTGTGCCCGGGTAATCCGCAACCAGTTCCTCAAGCAACTCCAGGGTCTCGACATCCAGGTCGTTGGTGGGTTCGTCCAGCACCAGCAGGTTGGCCGGCTGGGCGAACTTTTTTGCCAGCAAAAGACGATTGCGCTCGCCGCCTGACAAGGTGCTGACCGGCGACTCGAATCGTTCGGGTGGGAACAGGAAACTTCGCAGATAGCCGGCCACATGGCGTCGATGTCCATTGATCGTGACGTACTGGCTGCCATCGGCCACGTTGTCCATGACCGACTTGTCAAGTTCCAGGTGATCACGTTGCTGATCGAAATATGCGGCTTGCAGTTGCGTGCCCCTGCGTATTTTTCCCTTGCCAGGTTTGAGTTCGCCGAGCAGCAGTTTGATCAATGTCGATTTTCCCGATCCGTTAGCGCCGATCAGCCCAACCCGGTCTCCTCGCATCACGCGAAGATTCAGGTCATTGACAATCGGCGTATCCGCATAGGAAAAGCTGACATGCCTGGCTTCAAAAACCAGCCTGCCCGAATGCCCGCCTTCATCCAGCTTCAGGCGTGCCTTGCCGCTTCGTGTGCGGCGCAGGCGCTGTTCTTCCCGCATGGCCTTGAGCGCGCGAACCCTGCCTTCGTTGCGGGTGCGCCGGGCCTTGATGCCCTTTCGGATCCAAACCTCTTCCTGCGACAGTTTCTTGTCAAAAGCGGCGTGCTGCTTCTCTTCGTCTTCTAGCTGTTTCGCCCGGCCCTCGAGGTATTTGTCGTAGCCGACGGACCAGGACGAAATGTTGCCACGATCCAGGTCGAGGACGCGGGTGGCCAGCCGTCTGGCCATCGCGCGGTCGTGGGTAATGAAAAGCAGGGAACCTGCGTAGCGCAGCATGAATTCTTCCAGCCAGCGTATGGCCGCGATATCCAGGTGGTTGGTTGGCTCATCGAGCAGCAACAAATCGGGCTCGCTGACCAGGGCGCGGGCCAGCATCACTCGGCGGCGCCAGCCGCCGGAACGAGTGTTCATACGCGCATGGCCATCCAGCCCCAGCCGAGAGAGCACGGTTTCGACTTTCTGCTCTATCTTCCAGCCATCGGCGGCCTCCAGTTCGTGCTGCAGTTCGGCCAGGCGGTTTTCGTTGGCCGCGGTGTGATCGCTCGCGAGTTCCGCCGCGGCCTGGTGATAAGCGGACAGCATGGCGCCAAGTTTTGGCAGGCCGCCGGCCACGACTTCGAACACCGTCTCCTCGCTCTCGATCTGGACTTCCTGCGCCAGGTGTGCGACTCGAATCCCGGGCCGGACCCAGACCTCACCGTCATCGGGCGCGATTTCTCCGCTGATCAGCTTCATCAGCGATGACTTGCCTTCGCCATTGCGCCCGACCAGGCACACCCGTTCCGCCGGATGGATTTCCAGCGTGACCTGATCCAGCAGGGCCCTGTGTCCATAGGCGAGCGAGACATTGTCGAGACGAATGAGCGGCATGGGTTCCGATGATACCAATCCGCGCTTGATTGGGTCGAAAGGAAAATGGAGGCTGGTACGGTCAGCAGACGGTCATCGAAAAGGCCGCGGTCAAAGAGTTTCGCGACAGCCTGCGAGGACAATTGCTGATGCCCGGCAACGGCGCCTATGACGTCGCACGCAAGCTATGGAACGGCATGATCGACAAACACCCGGCGTTGATCGCCTTTTGCGCCAATGCGGCCGATGTCGCGCACGCGGTTTCCTTTGCCAGGGATCACGAGTTGCTGGTCGCGATCAAGGGTGGTGCACACAGCTTCTCCGGCAAATCCTCGTGCGATGGCGGCCTGATGATCGATTTGTCCGGCATGAAAGGCATCGAGGTTGACGCCGAAGAACGTATCGCCAGGGTCCAGCCGAGAGTGCTCGGCGGCGAGTTGGACGTGCAAACCCAGTTGTACGGGCTGGCAGCGATGACCGGGTCGATCTCGCGCACTGGGATCGCCGGTCTGACCCTCGGTGGTGGTTTTTCCCGGGTCAGCCGTAAATACGGCCTGATGATCGACAGCCTCAGATCGGCCGATATTGTTACAGGCGATGGCAAGCATCGTCATGCCAGCGCCGATGAAAATCCGGACCTGTACCGGGCGCTGCGCGGTGGTGGGCGCAAAAACCCTATCCGTCCATGGTATTGCCAAAAGTCCAGTGCTAGACACCCTAATTAATAAGAATAACTTAGGGAACGTCTCGATGATTCGCTGCCTTGCCTGCGCTTTCACCGCCATTTTCAAGTCCAGGGCAAGCTTGGTTGCCGAGTACCTCTGCCTTCGGCAGCAACTCGTTGTTCGCAGCTGGTGAATTATTCTGCATGGACATGAAACCTGATTCTGGTCTTATTCGCGAGGTTCCCGTTCAGAGCGCGTCAGCATACTAACGACCGTTAAATTGGCGGTTACGTTTGCCGGCGTAAGGAACATATCGACGATCTGATCGAGTGCGATTAGGATGCCGATGCCTTCGACTGGAAGATTCAGTGAAACATATAGCGGTGCCATAATGAGCAGGCCGCCACTGGGGATTCCTGGAGAATAGAAACTCAGGAGCCCGATGGCCCCGGCAATGACAATAATTTCGGTTGGCCCAAGTTCGATGCCATACAGGCGGGCGATGAAATAGGTGCCACCAGCCCGGCCGATGGGCGACGCAAACTTAAAAATTGACACCGCGACGGGCAGTACAAAGCCAGTAACCGATGGCGAATATTTGAGGTCTTCGGCTGCCGTGAACATTGCCGGCAGCGATGCAAGCGATGACCGGGTGCTGAATCCCACGACCTGAGCGGGCGCACAGGCACGTGCGAACGACACCAGTGGTATGCGGCCTATAACAACGGCCAGCA
>JAPUGL010000042.1 GCA_027292775.1 Gammaproteobacteria bacterium
GCCAACAAACATGAATAAAGAAGACAGAAAATTCGTTCTGCACTCCGATGTTGAGCCCGCCGGCGACCAGCCTTCGGCTATTGCCAGTCTGGTGCAAGGTCTCAACGACGGGCTGGCCCGGCAGATTTTGCTCGGTGTCACCGGTTCCGGAAAGACCTTCACGGTGGCCAAGGTGATCCAGGAATTACAAAGGCCAACCCTGGTTCTCGTGCACAACAAGACCCTTGCCGCGCAACTTTACGGCGAGTTTCGCGATTTCTTCCCGAATAACGCCGTGGAATATTTTGTTTCCTACTACGATTATTTTCAGCCGGAAGCCTATGTGCCGTCTTCCGACACCTATATTGAGAAAGACGCATCGGTTAACGCACACATCGAGCAAATGCGTTTGTCGGCGACCAAAGCGCTGCTGGAGCGGCGAGACGTGATTATCGTGGCGACGGTGTCGGCGATCTACGGTCTCGGCGATCCGGAGGCGTATTTCAGCATGATATTGCACATGGTACGTGGCGATCGCATCGATCAGCGGACCGTGCTTCGGCGGCTGGCCGAGCTTCAATACAAGCGCAACGATGTCGAGTTGCGCCAGGGAACCTACCGGGTCCGCGGCGAGGTCATCGATGTGTTCCCGGCGGACAGCGAGCGCGAGGCGATCCGGATACAACTTTTCGATGATGAAATCGAGACCTTGTCCTGGTTTGACCCGCTGACCGGAGAGGTCTTGCGCGCCGTGCCGAGGATGACCATCTATCCAAAAACCCATTACGTGACGGCACGGGATGTACTGCTGAAAGCGGTCGAGGAGATCAAGCTCGAGCTGAAGGATCGCCTGGAGGAGTTGCGCAAGGCAGACAAGCTGGTGGAGGCCCAGCGCCTTGAGCAACGGACAATGTTCGACCTGGAGATGATCAGGGAACTGGGCTATTGCGGGGGAATTGAGAATTATTCACGCTATTTGTCCGGTCGCGAACCGGGCGAGCCGCCGCCGTGCCTGTTCGATTATCTGCCCGATAATGCGTTGCTGGTGATCGATGAAAGCCATGTAACGATTCCGCAGCTCGGCGGCATGTCACGCGGCGACCGTTCCCGCAAGGAGACCCTGGTCGAATACGGATTTCGTCTGCCATCGGCCCTGGATAACCGGCCGTTGCGATTCGATGAATTCGAGGCGGCCTCGCCGCAGACGATCTACGTATCGGCGACCCCGCGGCCTTTTGAGCATGAACATTCGGATCAGCTGGTCGAACAACTGGTCAGACCCACGGGTCTGGTGGACCCTGAGGTCGAAGTCCGGCCGGTCGCCAGCCAGGTGGACGACGTGTTGTCCGAGATCACTCAAACCGTCAAACACAATGAACGTGTCTTGATCACGACACTGACCAAGCGCATGGCGGAGGACCTGACCGAGTATCTGCACGAGCATGGTGTTCGTGTGCGCTATCTGCACTCGGATATAGAAACGGTAGAGCGCACGGAAATCATTCGCGATCTGAGACTGGGCGAATTCGATGTATTGGTCGGTATCAACTTGTTGCGCGAAGGTCTGGATATGCCGGAGGTTTCACTGGTCGCCATTCTCGATGCCGACAAGGAGGGTTTTCTGCGTTCCGAAGGTGCGCTTGTGCAGACCATCGGCCGGGCTGCGAGAAATATAAATGGCAGGGCGTTACTTTATGCGGACAAAATTACCGGCTCGATGCGCAGGGCCATCGATGAAACCGAAAGACGGCGAACCAGGCAACTGGCCTTTAACGAAGAGCATGGCATTACGCCCAGGGGCATTCAAAAGTCGGTCGCCGATATCATGGAAGGCGCCCGTTCCGGAGGGCCGGCCAGGGATCGGGCCCGGCTGCAGAAAGTCGCCGAGGAAAGAGCCCGCTATGCGAACCTCACGCCCGAGCAAATGATGCGCAAAATGAAGAAACTGGAACAGCAAATGCTCAGACATGCCCGGGACCTGGAGTTTGAAGAGGCCGCCCAGATCAGGGACCAGATTGCCGAGATGCGCCGGGTCGGATTTGGGCTGCCCGAGCGCAAAGCAGGCTAGTAAAGCGAGCCATGGAGTTACACTTCAATATTGTTGACCAAGGTGAATCGGGCACGGAATCAGCTTGCCGGGCGATGTGGCATCCGGTATCTTCTAGCGCCCTCAGACGGGCCCAAGCAGATAACGGGGCGTATGGGCGGGGTTTGTGGACAAGGGAACGACAGGCGCGTAGCTCAGTGGTAGAGCACTACCTTGACATGGTAGTGGTCGGTGGTTCGATCCCACTCGCGCCTACCAGATACCCGGGGTGTTCTCATCGACCGAGAACGCCCCTTTTTGTGTTTTAACGGATACGATCATGCCGGTCATCAAGCTGCCAGATGGAAGCAAAAAGGAATACGCCGAACCAGTCAGCGTAGCCGTCGTCGCATCCGATATCGGAGCGGGTCTGGCGAGAGCCGCACTGGCCGGACGTGTCGATGGCCGTCTGGTCGATACTGACCATGTCATTATCGATGATGCCGAACTGGAAATCGTCACCGGCAAGGACCCGGACGGCCTCGAGATCATTCGCCACTCGACTGCGCATTTGCTGGCGCAGGCCGTCAAAGATCTGTATCCGGAAGCGCAGGTGACGATCGGGCCGGTCATCGAGAACGGATTTTTTTACGATTTTGCATTCGAGCGGGCGTTTACTCCGGAAGACCTGACCGCCATCGAGAAAAAAATGACCGAGCTGGTCAAGGCGGATCTTAAAGTCACCCGCGAGGTCTTCAGCCGTGACGACGCGGTTGCATATTTCCGTGGCATTGGAGAGGAGTACAAGGCGAAGATCATCGAGCGCATCCCGGCAGACGAGGAAATCGGCGTCTATGGCCAGGGCGACTGGAAAGATCTATGTCGCGGGCCGCATGTACCCAGCACCGGCCGGCTGAAGGCGTTCAAGCTGATGAAAGTCGCCGGCGCCTACTGGGAAGGCGATTCCAGGAACGAAATGCTGCAAAGAATCTATGGCACGGCTTGGGCTACAAAGGATGAGTTGAAGGCCTACCTGTACCAACTCGAGGAGGCCGAAAAACGAGACCATCGCCGCTTTGGAAAAGTGATGGATCTTTTCCATACCCAGGAAGAGGCGCCCGGCATGGTGTTCTGGCATCCGAAAGGCTGGCAGTTATATCGCACGATCAAAAACTATGTTCGCGAACAACTCTCCAGGCACGGGTACCAGGAAATCCGGACACCTGAGATCGTCGCTCGGTCGCTTTGGGAGAAGTCCGGCCACTGGGACAAATTTCGCGACGACATGTTCACAACCGGGTCCGAGGACCGGCAGTATGCGATCAAACCGATGAATTGCCCCTGTCATGTGCAGGTGTACAACCAGGGCCTGCACAGCTATCGCGACCTGCCACTGCGGCTGGCGGAATTCGGTTCCTGTCACCGCAACGAGGCCAGCGGGACCCTGCATGGCTTGATGCGGGTACGTGGTTTCGTCCAGGACGACGCGCACATTTTCTGTACCGAGGCGCAGATTCAGTCGGAAGTTGCCGATTTCATCGATCTGTTGTTCGAAATCTATCGGGATTTCGGATTCGACGATGTCCTGATCAGCCTGTCGACCCGCCCGGAGAAGCGAGTCGGTGAGGATGCGCTGTGGGACCGAGCCGAGCAGGCGCTAAAGGATGCGCTGGACAGCAAGAAGCTGGACCATAAGCTGATAGAGGGTGAGGGGGCGTTCTATGGTCCAAAAATCGATTTTTCTTTGCGCGACAGTATCGGCCGGGTCTGGCAACTGGGCACCATGCAGGTTGATTATTCCCAGCCCAGTCGCCTGGGCGCGGTCTATATTGCCGAGGACAGCAGCCGGCAGACTCCGGTCATGTTGCACAGGGCGATCCTGGGTTCGCTGGAGCGGTTCATTGGAGTTTTGCTCGAACATTACGCGGGAAATTTGCCGACCTGGCTGGCGCCTCAGCAAGCCGTCGTCATGGGAATAACCGACCGAAATCACGAATATGTAGCTAAAGTTGCGGAATCCTTGAGAAATCAGGAATTTCGGGTCGATGAGGACTTGAGAAACGAGAAAATCGGCTTTAAAATTCGCCAACACACGATCCAGCGTATCCCCTATATGATTATTATCGGGGATCGCGAGCAAACAGCAGGAACCGTGGCCGTGCGCACGCGTGGCGGTGAGGATTTGGGTGGCATGAGTCTTGAGGCTTTTGCGCAGATTCTGACCGATGACATAGCGAGCCGCGGCCGCGCTGGTTTGGAGGACTAGCGAATCGCCACAGTAAAACGCGTCAGACGTAACGATGAAATCAGTGCGTCGCAGGTCCGTGTCATTGACGCGGACGGAGACCAGGCGGGAATACTTGACCTGGAGGATGCAAAGCAAAAAGCCTATGACCTGGGCCTGGACCTGGTTGAAGTATCGCCAAACGCGGAACCGCC
>JAPUGL010000043.1 GCA_027292775.1 Gammaproteobacteria bacterium
CACCGAGATGGTGATGCCGGGCGATAATGTGCAGGTCACGGTTGAGTTGATCGCACCGATCGCCATGGAAGAGGGTCTGCGCTTCGCCATCCGTGAGGGTGGCCGGACCGTCGGCGCCGGCGTCGTCGCCAAGATCATCGAGTAATATTTTTTTATAACACAGGTACGCGACCGGGAATTTTCGGTCGCATATCCGCTTTTTCCGCGAGAGGTACAACAGGCCAGTAGCTCAATTGGCAGAGCGGCGGTCTCCAAAACCGCAGGTTGGGGGTTCGATTCCCTCCTGGCCTGCCACGGTTCCGGAGAGCCCCGGCGGCTGCATTGACGACTGATTCTGCGATCAACCATGAACGCCCAGACCGAAACTGGTACCAGCGCGCTGGATACAGTAAAGCTATTTCTCGCGATCGCCGTTCTGATAAGCGGGATCGTCAGCTTTTACTATTATCCGGACATGTCGGTCCTGATCAGGGCAGGCGGCGTTCTGGCATCTGTAGTGATCGCCATCGTCATCGTCATGCAGACTGCGATGGGCCGGGATAGTTGGCAGTTCATTCAGACTTCGCGCGTCGAGTTAAACAAAGTAGTCTGGCCTAACCGGCAGGACACGACGCAAACCACGCTGGCGGTGATTGTTTTCGTCATCATCCTGGGCGTTTTCTTCTGGCTTTTGGACTTGGGGCTGTTGTGGTTAACCAAGTACCTGACCGGGCAGGGAGGCTGACATGGCTCTGCGGTGGTACGTAGTGCATGCCTACTCGAATTTCGAGCACAAGGTAAAAAAATCGCTGCAAGAGCGCATCGAGTTCGATGGCATGCAGGATAAATTTGGAGAAATTCTCGTTCCCACCGAAGAAGTGGTGGAAATGAAGAATGGCCAGAAACGGCGGAGCGAAAGAAAGTTTTACCCAGGCTATGTGCTGGTTCAGATGGATATGGACGAAGAGAGCTGGCACCTGGTGAAGTCAGTACCCAAGGTATTGGGGTTTATTGGTGGAACCAGCGACAAACCAGCGCCGATTTCCGAGAAGGAAGCCGAGAGCATCGTGCAGCGGGTTCAGGAAGGCGTCGACAAGCCGAGGCCCAAAGTACTGTTTGAACCCGGCGAGTTGGTTCGTGTGGTTGATGGGCCGTTCAACGATTTCAACGGTGTCGTCGAGCAGGTCAACTATGAAAAGAGTCGTCTGCAGGTTGCTGTGCAGATACTCGGACGGTCCACTCCGGTGGAACTTGATTTTGCCCAGGTCGAAAAAGCCTGAGGCGGGTTTCAGAGCGAAACCACGGCGGGAAATACTAAGGACGAGGCCGATTTGCCGGCATCTCGGACTGGAAGCAGGAGGGGAGCCGCAAGGCGTTTGCACCCAAACGAGGATTTAAATCATGGCCAAGAAAGTTCAGGGATATATCAAACTGCAGATCCCTGCATGCCAGGCTAACCCGAGCCCGCCGGTAGGACCGGCGCTGGGCCAGCATGGCGTCAACATCATGGAATTTTGTAAAGCCTTCAATGCCCATACCCAGGGCGTCGAGCCTGGCATGCCGATTCCTGTGGTGATCACGGTTTATAGCGATCGCAGCTTCACCTTTATTAGCAAGACACCGCCGGCCGCGGTGTTGCTGAGAAAAGCTGCGAAAATCCAGAAGGGCAGCGGCACGCCGAATACCGAGAAAGTCGGCAGGGTCAGTCGCGCCCAGCTCGAGGAAATTGCCACCGCCAAGGACCCGGATCTGACCGCCGCCGATATGGATGCGGCCGTTCGCACGATCGCGGGTACGGCCCGTAGCATGGGCATAGAAACGGAGGGCGTCTGAGATGACCGGGATCAGTAAACGAAAAAAGTCCTGGGCTGACAAGATTGAGCCGGGCAAGAATTACGATGTTGACGAGGCGATTGCGCTGGTCAAGGAAATGGCCACGGCAAAATTTACCGAATCGATCGATGTGTCGGTCAACCTGGGCGTGGATCCCCGCAAGTCGGATCAGGTCGTTCGTGGATCGACCGTTTTACCGCACGGCATCGGGAAAACGGTGCGCGTGGCGGTTTTTGCCCAGGGGGACAATGCCGAAAAAGCGACGGCAGCCGGTGCCGATCTCGTAGGTTTTGAAGATCTGGCCGAAAAAATAAAGGGTGGCGAACTGGATTTCGACGTCTTGATTGCGACGCCGGATGCGATGCGCGTGGTCGGGCCGCTGGGACAGATTCTGGGTCCGCGCGGGCTGATGCCGAATCCGAAAGTTGGCACGGTGACCGCCGATGTGGCATCCGCCGTAACAAATGCCAAGGCAGGGCAGGTACGTTATCGCACCGACAAGGCTGGGACAATTCACTGCCCGATCGGGGTAAGCGATTTCGAAGCCAAGGCGCTGAGGGAAAACCTCGACGCCCTGTTGTCCGACCTGGTCAAGGCAAAGCCGGCTTCGGCCAAGGGCATATATGTGAAAGGTCTGACCCTGTCGTCAACGCAGGGGCCGGGTGTCCCGGTGGATCAGGCCACGATTTAAGTACAGGAATGGTTTTCAGGTTGGCCAGCCATTTTGGGCGGTCGGCCCCGGGAACCGCAAGGGAGTGCATGAGAGCCGGAGTAATCCGGTAATCGTCAAAGACCGCAGGTGAGTGACGCATGGCTGCAAAGACGCGGCCGAATCGCGGAACTTTTAATTGAGCCTATCGGCCTGCGCAGACGGTGTTACCCACGTCAGCATTCTGTGCTGGAGGGCCACTGTCGAAGGTGCGATGGCGGAGACGCCGGCGTACCCATGAGGTGGGTGGAACAGGAAGTTCCTCCTTAATTTTTAGATGGACCCTTTTAGTCAGGAGGTAACCATGCCATTGAATCTGGAAGACAAGAAGGCACTTGTCGCAGAGGTCAATGTAGTGGCAGCCAATGCTTACTCAGCCCTTGCGGCTGAGTATCGTGGTCTGACCGTTACGCAGATGACGGAATTGCGCAAAGAAGCGCGCGAGTCCGGCGTTTACCTGCGTGTGGTCAAGAACACGCTGGCGCGCAGAGCGATCGAGGGCACTGAATTTGAGTGCCTGAGCGAGATCCTGAACGGCCCGTTGTTGCTGGCGTTCTCTCAGGAGGACCCGGGTGCGGCGGCCCGCGTGGTGAAAAAGTTCGCCAAGGAAAACGACAAGCTGGTAACCGTCGGTCTGGCCATTAGCGGAAAATTGCTGCCGGCCACCGAACTGGGTCGATTGGCATCACTGCCAAATCTCGAGCAAGCACTGGGCATGCTCGCAGGCGTCATACAGGCGCCGATCACCAAGCTGGTCCGCACTCTTGTCGAGCCACACACCAAACTGGTGCGTACGCTCGCGGCTGTTCGCGATCAGGAGCAGGCGGCATAAACCGCTACTGATCTAACGACTAATCAATTTATTTGTGTGGGTAACACAACAGGAGTTTTAGAAATGGCTGTATCAAAAGACGAGATTCTCGAAGCAATCTCCAACATGAGCGTAATGGACGTCGTCGAACTGATTTCCGATATGGAAGAAAAGTTCGGTGTGTCGGCCGCTGCCCCCGTGGCGGCTGCCGCAGCACCGGCTGCCGGTGGCGAAGAGGCGGCTGTAGAACAGACCGAGTTTGACGTAGTTATGACTTCGTTTGGCGCCAACAAGGTGCCCGTCATCAAGGTCGTTCGGGCACTGACCGGTCTTGGCCTGAAAGAAGCCAAGGATTTGGTGGAATCTTCTCCCGCCGCGATCAAGGAAGGGGCGACCAAGGACGAAGCCGAGGACGTCAAAAAGCAGCTTGAGGAAGCTGGCGCAAGCGTTGAAATCAAGTAAGCGGAAGCCGCTTGCTATGTTCTTCGAGTACGGGCGTTGCCCGTCAACCGGGATCGACTGGTGATATTTATCGCCGGCCTTTTCCCGTTTTTGTTTTATTCCGGGCTGAATGCCGCTTTATAGCGGCCTGATGCAACAGCCCGAACCGAGGTAGCACACGATGGCATATTCGTTCACCGAGAAAAAGCGTATACGCAAGGATTTTGGCAAGCAGCCGAGTATTCTTGATGTACCTTATCT
>JAPUGL010000044.1 GCA_027292775.1 Gammaproteobacteria bacterium
AGGTAAACAGCGACGATTTTTTCTCCGCTGGGCGCACTGCCGATCGTATTGTCGTTGCAAATGTTGGCGGGCGGCAAATCCACGAGCTTATCAACGGCAAAGGCGTGGAGGTCGTCTTCGTTGAAACCTGCAAGGAGGCCGGTGGCGTGACCAATGCTTATCGGGACCCCACGCAAATGGGCGTCGATCGCTGGGTGGCCATGATTGGCGCGCGGCAACACCGGTCCGGTCCACTGGTCGTCGTTGATGCAGGGACGGCGTTGACGGTAGACATGCTGGATAACGATGGCAAGCACCTGGGTGGCGTTATCGCGCCGGGCTACCGGATGATGTTGTCGTCGTTGCTGGGCAACACCAGCGATATCGCCGGGTTCACCGAAGCGGCCGCAGACACGATCGGCGTTGAGGAAGGAATTGCCGCGCGCAGCACCAGTGAAGCGATACATTCCGGATCCTTGATCGCGCTGGTCTCGCTGATACGGCACGGTCAGGAGTTCCTGGAAAGGCGCACGCAAGTCTCGCCCAGGATATTGCTATGCGGCGGAGATGCCGATATGTTGCTGCCGCTGCTGCATAATGCCGAAATTGTAGGCGACCTCGTGCTTCGTGGTCTGGTAATTATTGCCGGCAAGCGACCTTGACCCGCATATGTTGAGAAATTTCCTGTTAGTTTTGCTGTTGATCAATCTTGGGATACTGGCCTGGTATCATTGGCTGCGCGAAACCGATGAAGGCGCACCGATTGCACCCAGCTATGAGGGCTTACCGAGCCTGGCGCTGGTCGAAAAGCAGCCCTTGGTCGAGCCGGGACCACAGGTTTTTTCAATGAAAACCGGGCAGGAACTCCTCGATGCGGGTGTCTCGGATTGCCGGAGCATCGGGCCGTTCGAAAAGACAGATGATGCCGACGACGTTACCCTGACTTTGCTGGGACAAGACTATGCCGTGAGCACGCGCAGCACGCCGGGGCGGTTGTTTATCGGCTTCTGGGTGAATATCGCTGCGGCCGACGACCGGGCGGCCGCGGAAGTGATTACCGATGCTTTGCGGGCCGACGGCGTCACCGATTTTTATATCGTTCCCTCGGGGGATGACCAATATGCCATTTCCCTCGGGGTTTTTAGCGAATTGGGGCGTGCGCAGCGAAGGCTGCAACAACTGAGCGATCGTGGTTTCGAAGCGCAGGTGAACCAAAGGTATAAGGACGGGGAAGTCAGCTGGCTGGATGTCAGCGGTTTTGGCGTGGATAAGCTGAATGTTTCCGCGTTGGCTATCGATGCCCGCGGTCTCGAAATACTAGGTCAATGCCCGCCAAGTTAATCCTGATTGATCCCGGCCAATGTGATGGCGAGGGCCGCTGTTTTGCCCCCTCCTCGATGTAGTTGTTCCGAATCGAAGGCGCGGGCAGAAACAGCGTCCCTCAGAATATCCACATCGCGGGGTCGTCGTCAGACTCTTACACTGGAGGCGTAGCAATCGGAATGAATTAAGCAGGCTTTCTGGTGACATGCGCGTTAGGCAGGTTAAACTACCGGCCGCCCGAAAATGACAATGCCGGAATAGCTCAGTTGGTAGAGCAGCTCACTTGTAATGAGAAGGTCGGGGGTTCGACTCCTCTTTCCGGCACCACACTTGAAAAAGGCCCGCGCTGCGGGCCTTTTTTTGGTTCTCGCGGCCGATAAAAAAGGCCGCGGCGACGGTCATCCGTCAGAAACGCAAGGTAGCTTGCAACGTGTAAGTACGGTCGCGTGCATCAAACCCATAATAGGTGTTGGTGCCAAACGTAGAGCCTGACAGTGGCACGTTGTTGACATAGGTAAGAACATCTTTGTTGGTGATATTCTTGCCGATGAACGCGAATTCCCACTGCTCGTTCATTATCGCCAACCTGATATCGATTTTCTCGTAGGCGTCTATTTTATAGGCCGGGTCGAGATTGACATGGACATTCTGGCTGCTCACCCAGCTCAGGTCGCCCGTTAAGCGGAGCTCCCAGTCGTTACTGAACGGAGTGACATAATCGAGGGAAGTGTGACCGGTGAATTCCGGCGTGTACTGCCCGGATTGCCCGGTACGGTCGCAACTGCCGTCGACCAATACCGGGTTCTCGCCTTGGTAACAGTTGCCGCCGCCGCTGCCGTTCTTGCCAAAATTCTCGTACTCATGATCGAGATAGCCCACCGCATAAGTCAATGTAACGCTGTCGCTCAGCAGGTAACGCCCGTCCAGCTCGAAGCCCTTAACCTTCGTATTTGGTACGTTGGTGACATTGAATCCCAGCGTGCCATCGAACTGACTCACCTGCAGGTCGTCATAATCGGTGTAAAAGAACGAGATACCCGTCTCGCCGCGCCCATCGGCATAGGAGAAACGCCCGCCGGCTTCGAAGCTCGTCGCTTCTTCCTCTTCGAATTCAAAGGAAACGGTGTTGTTCGACCTGGCATCGAATCCGCCGGCCTTAAAGCCTGTGGTCCAGGATGCAAACAGCATCGTCTCATCGTTGGGCCGATATTCCAGTCTCAGCAACGGCGTGAACGAGGTCTCATCACGAGAGCCGCTCAGGTTATGACCGGTGAATTGTTCGTTCTCTATCGCGAAGGCGCCGGTAAAGGTGGGAGGCGCCAGCGACGTCATGTCCGCCGGGAAGTTCGGTACCGTCATGCCGGTGGCCACATCGACGATTTCGATCAGCCTCGAGCCTTTCTTGTCTTCTTCGGTATAGCGGGCGCCTGCGGTCACGGCCCATTCGTCGGAAAGATTAAAGGTCGCCTGGGCGAAAATGGCCCACAGGTCGGAGTCTTGATTGAATTGCCGGTTGGCGCTGGTGTTCAGGAGCGATGCCAGTGGGAATGGCGGAACCGCTGACGCACCCAGCAGGCCTAGCACGCTGTTCGGCGGAACGATGATCTCGTCCCGGAAGTCGAGGTCACCGGTCTGATAAAAACCACCGACGATCCAGTCGACTTTCTCGCCGCCTGGGGACGTCAGCCGGATTTCCTGGCTGAACTGCTCATAATCCTCGTCGAGCAGCACGTTGAACACCGGTGCGGCGGTATAGTCGCAATCGCAGATTTCCAGGAAATCGTAACTCACATAGCCGGACACCGCGGTC
>JAPUGL010000045.1 GCA_027292775.1 Gammaproteobacteria bacterium
ATCCAGGCCAAGCACTTTCAGCTCACCTTTAAAATTGGTCAGGCCCAGGATCGCCTTGAGAGCCGTAGTCTTTCCGGCGCCATTCGGCCCGATCAGACCGACGATCCTGCCCTCGTGAATCGAAAAACTGGCGCCGTCCACGGCACGGGTCTTTCCGTAATACTTCGTCAGTCCCTTGGCTTCGATGACGGCGCTCATGATTCCTTGTCACCCGACTGTGTTCTGGCTTTTTTCTTTTCTGCCTTTTTCATCAAACTTTCCAGGCTAAGTCCCAGCCTATCTATGCTGGCCAAAACCAGGGGCCACTCCTGATCCAGAAATCTTTGTCTCTCGCCCTTGTGCAACTTGGTTTTTGCTCCGTCGGTAACGAACATGCCGAGACCACGCTTTTTTTCAACCAGGTCGTCGTCAACCAGTTCCTGGTAACCTTTCAGGACAGTCAGCGGGTTGAGGCGGTATTCGGCGGCGACGTTTCTCACCGATGGCAAGGCATCGCCATCCTTGAGCACATCCTCCAGAATCATCGCCACGACTTTGTCGCGCAGCTGGCGATAGATGGGCTGGTTGTCGTTCCAATTTGGATCCATGTTTTTTGCCTTGTAGTCCTTGAGACTTCCTTGCGCCTCGCCTCGTCCTATCGCTTGCAACCAGAGGCGAGCCTCATGATTGCTGTATCTGCCTGCCGCACTTATGGCTTACGCCCTTCAACGCGCTGGACGACCAGCGCTGCACCCGTAGCCGTCAATTCCTTTGCTTCGAGTAGCGCGCGGTGCAGTCCGTCCAGTTCCTCTATGGATGACTGAAGTTTGATTACGACCGGCTGTATGGCAGAACGCGCCATCTCGGACTCGTGCATCTGACTGGTAGCGAGTGCCAAACCCATCATGGCGAACATCACCAGGCTGGCGGGATTCTTTTCAAATTTGACAGTCCAGGCATTCATGCCGTCTCTCCTGTTTTCGCAGTCGCTTGCGCGAACTAAGTCCCCCTGGGTGCAGGGGTGTTGTACTCAACTATAACACTATATATCCGAATTACAAGCATCCGGCCCGCATTTTTTTGGAGATGGCTACTTATCTTTATTAAACAAAGACTTGCCCTATTTCTTTTTATCCGTCCCGGTTCAATCCCGGTCCCGATCCGCAGCATTGACACCGCTCCGCGGCACAAAATCAGCCTTTTTTTTTGGCATTTTGGCTGGCGGGTAAAGCGAAATCCCATCGCAAACGAGTCGAATACAAGATCCAGATCTGCGGTCGCGCACGGTGGCAACAAGCAGATATCGGATGGAGCAGGCGAGGCACCTTGTCCTCGCTGTCCACGGTATAGGTTCGCGACACCCGGTGCTACACTAGCGCCCGTTTTCGACCGCAAGAAAGCAAATCAGATGAAAAGTCCCGTACGAATAAGTATTACCGGCGCCGCCGGGCAAATTGGTTATCAACTGGCATTCCGCGTCGCATCGGGCCAGATGCTCGGTAGCGACCAGCCCGTTATCTTGCAACTACTGGAAATACCGCCCGCGATCGATGCCCTGAAAGGCGTGGAAATGGAACTGCGCGACTGCGCCTTCGACACTCTGCATGACGTGGTCTCGACAACTGACGCTTCGGTCGCTTTCAGAGACGCCGATTACGCACTTTTGGTCGGCGCAAAACCGCGTGGCCCGGGCATGGAACGCAAGGACCTGCTGCTGGAAAACGCGAAGATTTTTTCCGCCCAGGGAAAAGCAATAAATAATCATGCCAGCAAAGACATCAAGGTTTTGGTGGTGGGCAATCCGGCCAACACGAATGCTCTCATTGCCCAAAAAAATGCACCCGATCTGAGCCCTGCGAATTTTACGGCAATGACACGCCTTGATCACAACAGGGCGTTGACCCAACTGGCGGAAAAGACCGGCTCACATGTCAGCCAGATTCGGAAAATGACGATCTGGGGAAACCACTCGGCGACGCAATATCCGGATATCTTTCATTGCCAGATCGACGGTGAACCGGCCAGCGAAAAAGTCGACATCGCATGGATCGGCGAGAAGTTTATTCCGACCGTCCAGCAGCGCGGAGCCGCCATCATCAAGGCCCGGGGATTGTCCTCGGCCGCCTCGGCGGCGTCTGCCGCCATTGACCACATGCATGACTGGGTACTCGGGTCGCAGGATGGCGACTGGGTCAGCATGGCCATACCCTCCAATGGCGCCTACGGGATTAGCGAGGGCATCATTTATTCCTACCCGGTAACGTGCGCTGGTGGTGAATACCAGATCGTGGGGGGCCTCGATATCAACGACTTCAGCCGTCAGAGGATGGATGAGACCGAGGCGGAACTGCGCGAGGAGCGTGACGGCGTAAAGGACTTGCTACGCTAAGGACCTGGTCGCGACGGCGGCCGAATTGAACCAAAGCAACCGCCATTTCACCCGTTTGCGGTATATTGGTAGCCAGTAGCCTGTCCGAATCAGGCTACAAAACAATAGCATGTCGCAGACACCCGTATAGAGGACAAAACGCATGATGGCTTTAACCTGGTTCCTGCTTTTTTTCGGTACTGCCGGCGTTTTGAGTTACCGGCGAGTATCGCTTCGACTGTCTACCTTGATAATCGGCCTGCTTCTGGCCACCTACTTCTATTTTGGCGATGCGGCAGTAATTTGGAATCTGGTGCTGGGGGTCATGTTTGCGGCACTGTTGTTTCTGAACATCAAGGTGTTGCGCCGGCCGTATCTGACCCGGCCGATGCTCAACTTCTACCGCAAACTGGTTCCCAGTATGTCGGACACCGAACGGGAAGCGCTCGAAGCCGGGACCGTCTGGTGGGAAGGCGAACTTTTCACCGGTTTGCCCGACTGGGACATGCTGGAGAAAATGCCCGCGGCAACACTGACCCGGGAAGAGCAGGCTTTTATCGACGGCCCGACCGAAGAGCTCTGCCAAATGCTGGACGACTGGCACATTACTCATGAGCGTGGTGACCTGCCCCCGGAAGTCTGGAAATTCATCAAGAAAAACGGGTTTTTCGGGATGATAATTCCGAAAGAATACGGTGGTCTCGAGTTTTCAGCGTATGGCCACTCCCAGGTCCTGATCAAGATTGCCAGCGTTTCGTCCACGGCGGTGTCCACGGTGTCGGTACCGAATTCGCTGGGGCCTGCAGAGTTGCTGCTTCATTACGGTACGGATGCACAAAAAAAGCACTATCTGCCAGGCCTGGCGGCCGGCGACGAAGTTCCCTGTTTCGCCCTGACCGGTCCGCGCGCAGGATCGGATGCTGCATCGATTCCCGACACCGGAATCATTTGCAAGGGCCAGTGGGAGGGCGAGGAAATCACCGGTATCCGGCTCAGCTGGAACAAGCGCTATATCACACTGGCGCCGGTCGCCACCGTACTTGGCCTCGCTTTCAAACTCTATGACCCCGACCATTTGATCGGCGAAGAAGAGGATCTCGGCATCACTGCCGCCCTGATACCGACAGCCATGGATGGTGTGGTCATCGGTCGCCGGCATTTCCCGCTGAATAACCCGTTTCAGAATGGGCCTACCAGTGGGAAGGACGTATTCGTGCCGCTGGATTTCATAATCGGCGGACCCGAAATGGCTGGCCAGGGTTGGCGCATGTTGATGGAGCAGTTGGCGGTCGGCCGCTGCATATCCCTGCCGTCGAATGCCACCGGCGGTGCAAAAGCCGCAGCGTATGCGACCGGAGCCTATGCCCGGATACGCCAACAGTTCAACCTCCCTATCGGTCGCTTCGAAGGCGTCGGCGAGGCTATCGCCAGGCTGACCGGCCTAACCTATATCATGGATGCCGGGCGCAGCGTAACGGCAGCGGCAGTGGGCGAAGGGGCAAAACCGTCCGTGGCGTCCGCGATCCTGAAATATCACTGCACCGAAATGGGGCGGGTTATCGGCAACGACGCGATGGATGTTCATGGCGGCAAGGGCGTGTGCCTTGGCCCATCGAACTACCTGGCCAGGGGCTGGCAGTCGGTTCCCATTGCCATCACCGTGGAAGGCGCGAACATCCTGACTCGCAGCCTGATTATTTTTGGCCAGGGCGCGATTCGCTGCCACCCTTACGTGCTGAAGGAGCTGCAAGCGGCACGCAACGAAGACCTGGCAGAAGGACTGAAACAGTTCGATGATTCCCTGTTCAGGCATATCGGTTTTGCCCTCAGTAACGCGGTTCGCAGCATCAGCCTGGCGCTGACCAACGCCCATTACACCGCCGTCCCGGCCGAGGGGCCCACGCGGCGTTATTACCAGCACATAAACCGTTATAGCTCCGCGTTCGCGCTTGCCGCCGATTGGGCCATGCTGACACTGGGCGGTGACCTCAAGAAACGTGAGCTTTTGTCCGCCCGTCTAGGCGATGTCCTCAGTGCAACTTACCTTGCCTCGATGGTACTCAAACATTACGAGAACCAGGGACGTCCCGCCGACGATTTGCCGATTGTGACCTGGGCTTGTCGCCACCTTCTTTATACGGCTCAGGAACAACTGCACAGCTTCTTGCGCAATTTTCCCAACCGCGGCGTCGCCATGATGCTGCGACTCCTGATTTTCCCACGCGGCTTGACCTACAACGCACCCAGCGACAGGCTCGGTGCCGAAGTGACCGAGCTTATGACCAGTCCGAGTATGGCCAGGGAAAGAGTTACCCATGGCATTTACAAGACCGTCGAGGCCGGAAACCCCCTGGGAATGCTGCAAAAGGCCATGGAGATGGCGGTTGCGGCCGAGCCAGTGGAAAAGATGCTCAAGAAAGCGGTCAAGGATGGAAGAGTCAGCTCGCCACATCCACTGGAACAAATTGATGAGGCAGTCAGCGCCGGCATTTTGAGTGAGGATCAGGCGGAGACACTTCGTGAGCTGGATAAGGCGGTCATGGAACTGGTGCGCGTGGATGATTTCGAGTCACACGAACTCGGCACGCTCACAACTGAAACACAGGCCGCCATGGATCAACCGACGGATGCTGTTGCCTGATCATCTCACCACTCCGTGACCGACTGAAATGCACCATCCGGACCGACAACTGATTTACGAGGTCAGTCTGGAAGTCAGTCCGGACGTCCTGACCGAATATGACTCATGGCTCGACGATCACGTCGCGGAGATGTTGACCATCCCCGGGTTTTTGTCGGCCGAGATATCCCACATTGATCCGCCAGAAGACCGGCATGACCACTGGCCGCTGCGCTGTGTCCGTTATCGGGTCGCCGGCCAGGAAGTATTCGAAGATTATTTGGTAAACCACGCACCGCGAATGCGGGCACTCGGTGTCGAAAAGTTTGGCGATCAATTCCGTGCGAGCCGGAGAATCCTTCGGCACCAGACGATATTCCGGGCGGAGGCCTCACCGGCCGAAACGCCGGATTGCCCCAACTGCGGCACCCCACTGCATGGTCAGTACTGCTGGCAATGCGGGCAACGATCCCGTGTTCGCCTGATTACCCTGTGGGAGCTTTTGCGGGAGGCAGTAGGCGATTTGTTCGAATTGGACTCGCGCCTTTGGCGCAGCCTGAAACCGTTGATGTTCCGCCCTGGCCTTCTGACCAGCGATTATCTTGCGGGCCGGCGGGCGCGCTATATGCCACCATTTCGGATGTACCTGGTCCTGAGCATAATTTTCTTTCTGGTTTGGAATCTGAACGCGGGTGAGTTTCGGGTGACACCGCCGGATTCCGAATCAGTCAGTCAGGCCATCAGCGAGGAAATAAGCGAACTTGAACAACTGCAACGTCAGGACCCGGATCCGGCACGACAGGAAAAAATCGATCAGTTAAATATGGTAATGGACCGGTTCATCGTTGGCGATGAGCCTGGTCAGCCCGACGATAATGCGAGACCCATCGTAATCGATGGCGGCAGTATCAATACCGGACCGGACTCTGCCCGCGTGGATGCCATGTCCGCTGCGTCACCTTACGAGGACGCCGTCGATGATGTACAACCGGATTCGGTTGATGAAGCCGCGCCGGTTAAGTCAGAGGCGGAAGTTGCAGAAGCCGCCAAGAGGGAAGGCAGCAAGGGGTGGAGTTGCGACAAGTGGAAAATCGACTCGGAATCGGACTGGATAGACGAGTGGAATGAAAGGTTAAAAACCGCCTGCAAGAAGATGGAGCGAGATCAAGGCGAGACGTTCGGCAAGGCGATGCTCAATAACCTGCCCGCGATGATGTTTATTTTCCTGCCCCTGCTGGCGCTTGCTCTAAAAGTGCTTTACCTCGGTAGCGGTCGTTACTATGTCGAGCATCTGCTGTTCACGGTGCATTATCATGCATTCTTCTTCCTGATTGTCACGCTGACGATTATCGTTCATTCGAGCCAGGATCTGCTGTACCTGCCAGAGTCGCTGGTCGGAATTTTTACAGCTGTTGTCGTCTTCTATATTCAGCCGGTTTATCTTTACAAGGCATTGCGCAGGGTATATCAACAAGGCCATATTGCTACTTTCATCAGATGGTCTCTGCTAAGCGTCGCGTATGTCGTGGCAATGATTACAACGATGCTGGTCGGGTTAATTTATACGGCCTTGACCTTGTGAAAAAATATAAGCAGTACCTCCGGGAGAAACTCGTGATGACCAGGCCATTTGTCTTATTGTTCGTCCTGTTACCGCTAATCGCGATCGCAGCAGATACGGGCCCGACTCCATCAAAGGAAGGCGCGGGTGTTCGCATAATTTCACCCGTTGACGGCGAGAATCTGGACAGCCCGGTGACGGTCGTATTTGGTCTGGCCGGCATGGGTGTTGCCCCCGCTGGCGTGGAGAGAGCCGAGACCGGCCACCACCATTTGATTATCGATGCTTCCTTGCCGGCGATGGAGCAAGCGATACCACTGAGTGAGAATTACCGCCATTTCGGCGGCGGACAAACCCAGGTCACGCTGGATCTCGAGCCGGGAGAACATACGTTGCAGCTATTGCTCGGTGACCATAATCACATACCCCATGAACCGCCGGTCTACTCGGAAATTGTCAGAATCCGCATCCGCTAGCGGCGCACCGGATGAAAGGCAGCGGCATGTATTGCATGTCGACATGGATGCCTTCTATGCGTCGGTAGAAAAACTCGACAACCCTGAGTTGAAAAACGAGCCTGTCCTGGTTGGCGGCGCCGGACCACGAGGCGTTGTTGCGGCGGCCAGCTATGAAGCGAGAAAGCATGGCGCCCGGTCTGCGATGCCGATGCGCCGCGCATTGCAACTCTGCCCGAACGCAACAGTCATCAGGCCGAGAATATCCCGTTATCAGCAAGTATCCGCGGTAATTTTCTCGATATTCAGGGAGATTACGCCAATCGTCGAGGGCCTGTCGCTGGACGAGGCGTTCCTGGATATCAGCGACCGCGTTCCCGCACACGGACAGCCTTTGCAGATCGCCCGGCGCATCAAGGAAAGAATACTGGCGGATACCGGGCTAACCGCGTCTGTGGGTATCGGGCCAAACAAACTGGTCGCAAAAATCGCGTCCGACCTGGAAAAACCGGATGGCTTATGCGAAGTGCGGCCGGAAAACTTTCGTAAAGTTCTGGATCCGCTGCCGATCGAAGCTCTTTTCGGAATCGGCCCAAAAACGGCTGTACGATTGCATCGGGCCGGAGTAAAAAAATTTCGCGATCTGAGAACTGCCGACGACGCAAGCCTGGTGCCCGTTTTTGGCCGTTATGCGCAGCGTATGCGAGAACGCGCGGCAGGTATCGACCGCAGGCCGGTCGGCGAGGATGCCCAGGACAAGTCGGTGAGCGCCGAGGAGACCTTTGATCAGGATATCGGCGATCGCAACAAACTTCACCACTACCTCATGCACATGACGGAACGCATCTCTAAAAACATTCAGCGGAAAGGCTGGGTGGCCAGCCAGCTAAACATCAAAGTGCGGTTGCCGGATTTTACGACATTGAGCCGACAGAAAAGTCTCCAACCGCCGGCAAACGGCTGTCGCGAACTCCAGCTAATCGCCGCTGAATTGCTTGGCGACTGGCTGGATGCCCATCCGGGTGCGGAACTCCGCTTGCTGGGGGTCGGCGTTTCGGGGCTGGGCGAAGACCGGCAATTAGACCTTTTTCCGGAAGGAAAGGGAGCGAAAAACCGCAAATTGGATCGCCTCCTGGACCAGGTAGCGGACCGCTTCGGTGATGCTGCATTGCAGCGAGGTCAACATAAGATACCCTAGTTCCCGTCCGCACTTGTGAGTAGGCACGGCAAACCGGCATCATCAGTGATTCGGGCGCCCGACAGAAGACGCCGAAACGCGCACAAGCAATGTATACCAGTTTTTTTGGACTCAACGAGAAACCCTTCTCGATCACACCAGACCCGAGGTATTTGTACCTCAGCGAACGGCACGCCGATGCGTTGGCCCATCTGCTGTATGGCATTACCGAGAGCGGGGGATTCATCCAGTTAACCGGCGAAGTAGGCACCGGAAAGACAACCCTCGTCAGGAGCCTGCTCGAGCAATTGCCCGAGAACGTGGATATCGCCCTGATCATAAACCCACGCCTCGGCACGGCAGATTTTCTGGAGACCATCTGCCAGGAACTGCACGTTTCACTGGCAAAAAAACACAGCGAGAAGGACCTTGTGGACGCGTTGAATAGACATCTGCTGCAAGCTTACGCGGATGGAAAACGGGTCGTGTTGATGGTAGACGAGGCACAAAACCTTTCGGCTGACGTCCTCGAGCAGGTACGCCTGCTGACAAACCTGGAGACGAGCAAACAAAAACTGCTTCAGATTATCCTGGTCGGCCAGCCCGAGCTGCGAAAATTGCTGTCCAGGAATGATCTGCGGCAACTCGCGCAACGCATTACGAGCCGGTTTCATCTCAAACCGCTGGACAGGAGCGAGTCGGCGGCCTACCTCGTACACAGGCTGAAGATCGCCGGCGCTGCCGGAGAGATCTTTTTGTCGTCGGCTACGCGGGAGATATTCAGGCTATCCGGCGGCGTACCGCGTCTGATCAACGTGATCGCGGATCGCGCCCTGCTGGGCGCCTATACGCGTGACCTCACCACAATAGATGGCGCTCTGGTCCGCGAGGCGGCAGCCGAGGTACAAGGTCGCCAGTACCGCCCGGCCTGGCTGAGTTGGACCGCCGGCGTACTGATGCTGGGAGCCACGGCTGCGCTGGCCATGGGAGTTGGTCAATTTATCGAGCAACGCAAGGTAGCGACAGCCAATATTCAGCAGGCGAGCCTGCCGCCTGCCCGGCTGCCGGATAAGCAGGCCGGCTCCATAATCGATGATACGCCCGCCCTGCGGCCGGCGGCGAGTCTCCAATCGTTTTTGCAGGAGCACGCCGCCGAAACCGGTACCGATAACGCGTTCGAAACCTTACTAGGCCTGTGGAGCGGCGAGTACCAGCCCGGAGAAACGCCAGCCTGCCAGCAAGCGGCGGAGCAGGGTTTGCAATGCGTATTCCAACGGGGGAGTTGGGCGCAATTAAGACAGCACAATCGGCCGGTAATTCTTACGCTTCTTGACGAGAAAGGAATTGAACACCACCTGGTCCTGCGTTCATTGGACGAAGGAATGGCAGAGATGTTGATCGGCGGCAACGCCTTCGATGTCACCATGGAGGCAATCGCAAGATTCTGGTTTGGCGACTATCTCCTCGTGTGGCGTCCGGTTTCCAATGACAATCGTGCACTGTCTTTGGGCATGGTCGGTACCGATGTGCGCTGGCTGCGAGAGAATCTTGATCGACTGAATGGCTACCCCACGGCCATGCATGATTCGGACCTTTTCGATCAGAAACTTCAGCAAAGCGTGCGAGAGTTCCAGCGCCGAAACCGCCTGCTTATCGACGGGATAGCCGGGACCCAGACATTAATCACACTCGCCAGCACCGACAGCCGGCCGGACGCACCGGTTTTAATCAGGCGTTAGACCATGTCATTCATTCTCGACGCATTGCAAAAATCGGAAAATCAACGCCAGCGGCAGCTTGGCCCCGAGTTCGCAGCCGTGCGCAAGGGCAGGGGCAGCCGGGCTGTTCCGGTTTGGGTTCCACTGCTTTCGATCCTGCTGGTCATCAATATCGTCATACTGGGTGTCGTCATGTGGCCCGATGAAGTGACGGAACAAGTTGCCGAATCACAAAGGCAAACCGACACCGGTTCTGTTGTCGATGATCCTGCGGACCGGGGCGTCACGGCGTCGGAAAAACGCGGTGAAGTTCGATCACTTTCGCGGGAAGCGTCGGTGGCCGCGCCCAAGAACAGCGGGCTGGCTATCGTAGAGAACAGGACGCAGGACCGGGCGGGCGCTGGCAGCGTGGCCGTCATGACAGAGCGGGAAATGAACGAATTCCTGTCCATCGACGAACCTAAGGCGAAGGCCGATGCCGCCCCTGCCGGGTCAGTTATTGAACTGCTGGTTGACGAAAACACAGCGGTGGAACTACTGCCGGCAATACAGGAACTGCAGTTACGAGGTCTTGTCGCATTACCGGATTTACACCTGGATGTGCATGTTTATAGCGAGACGGACGACGAGCGTTTTGTCTTTGTCAATATGAAAAAATACCGTGAGGGAGAGCGCCTTCGCGAAGGTCCATTGCTCGAATCCATCACACCGCTAGGAATAGTTCTGCAGCACAATGGCCAGCGTTTCATTTTGAACCAGGACTAAGCGCTTGACGATGCCCGCAATTGACAAGCGGCGGCCGATTGTCTCCATACGATACCTCGACGGGCATAGATTCTCCCACGCTTTACGAGCCGGCATGCTGAACGTCATTGCCGCCGGCGTTTTCAGGCCAGCGCCTGCTCAAGATCGGCAAGCAGATCGTCTACATTTTCAACGCCGACCGACACCCGCAGCATGTTCTCCGGCGCCAGCGTGCGTGGCCCTTCTATGGAGGCACGGTGCTCGATCAGGGTCTCCACTCCACCCAGGCTGGTTGCGCGGACCAACAATTTCAGTCTCCCCAGGAAAGCCATCGCCTGCGCCGCATTCTCGCCGGTACAGAAACTCAGCATGGCGCCGTAACCATTCATTTGCTGGGTTGCCAGCTTGTGGCCTGGATGGCTCGCAAGACCCGGGTAAAAAACCTCGGAAACGTTGTCATTGGCTAACAGGAACTCTGCCAGCCGTGCCGCGTTGTCTGACTGAGCGCGCACTCTCAGTGGCAAGGTCGAAAGGCTGCGCACCAGCAACCAACAGTCGAATGTCGATGGAACCGCGCCACCCTTGACTTGAAAATCCCGTACCCAGGAAATATTTTCGTCCTCGGCCGCAGAGATCACGGCACCGCCGGTCAGATCGCTGTGACCGCCCAGGTACTTGGTTGCGCTATGAATCACCAGATCGGCACCCAACGCCAACGGATTCTGCAATACCGGTGTGGCAAAGGTGTTGTCGCACGCGAGTATCAAATTGTGATCGCGGGCAAGCTCCGCGAGACCGGCGATATCGCAAAGCCGTAGCAGTGGATTGGTAGGTGTTTCGACCCACAACAGCCGGCTGTTTGGTCCAATGGAATTTCTTACGACGTCCAGGTCCGTCGTATCGACCTGGCGAATGACGACACCCCAGCGACTGACGACATCGTCGAGTTGCTGCAAAGTGCCATGATAAGAATCACGGCAGGCGAGAATCTCGTCACCACCTTTCAATAATGAGAACACGGCCAGTGTCGCGGCGGTACCCGAGGAGAAGGCCACCGCCGCCATGCCCCCTTCCAGACTGGCAAGTTTTTCTTCCAGGCGCTCGCGATTGGGATTGGCTGCGCGGCCGTAACTATAGCCGCTGGGGTAGCTGCCATCTGTCTCCCGCAGGAAAGTGGTTGAAAAAGTAATTCCCGGCGCGATGGCGCCGGTGCCCGGGTCAGGCCGTTGGCCTGCATGCACTGCCCGGGTCTCAAGTCGATACTTTTTCATCGTGCTTCTCCTTGCTCTCCCTGCGCTTCCCGGATCAATTCCGAACCCTGGTTTCCGGGGCTGTTGACCTTGCGATCAACCGGCCAGGCAATCATCTCGCCGGCCGGTGATGGCAACAGCGTCGACCTGAGTTGATCGGCATCCAGCGGCGCCTCTGATAACCAGTCCGTTTGCTGGCCCGTGTTCAGGATCACCGGCATCCGATGATGTATAGGCGCAACCAGTTCATTCGCCGTCGTAGTGATGATGGCACAGGACTCCAAAAGCTCATCTTCTTTGTCCCAACTCTCCCATAGGCCGGCAAACGCCATGGGCCGTTCATCCTGCATGCAGATATAATGCGGCTGTTTCGCGCCGTCCGTTTTCTGCCATTCGTAAAACCCGTTGGCGAGCACCAGGCAGCGCCTGCTCTTGAGCGCGTTTCTGAATGACGGTTTTTCGGCAACGGTCTCGGCTCGCGCGTTGATCATCCGGTTGCCGATGGATTTCTCTTTCGCCCAGAACGGAACCAACCCCCAATGCAGAAGCACCAGTTCCTTGCTGCCATCACGCCGCCTGATTACAGGGACATCCTGGGTTGGCGTAATGTTGTAGCGCGGCCGCAGATCGAGCTCGTTATCGACAGAAAAAAATTGCCGTACTGCTTCGGCCGGTGAATAGAAAGCATATCGCCCACACATTTTTCTACTCCCGAATCCCCCGGCCCGTTTTCATCAGGTAAAGGCTCAGCGAAAAGAGCAGCACGATAAAACCGCTGATAATCATGTATGCCCAGCTGATCGATATATCGGATACACCCAGAATTCCGTAACGAAAGGCGTTGACCATATAGAGGATCGGGTTGGCTTTTGATACCTGCTGCCAGAATTCCGGCAACAGATTGATACTGTAAAAAACGCCGCCAAGATAGGTTAATGGCGCAAGAACAAAAGTGGGAATAATTGCGATGTCGTCAAAATCCCTGGCAAATACAGCGTTGATAAACCCGGCCAGCGAAAAAACGATCGCAGTCAGAAAAACGATGCTGATCGTTATCCAGACGTGCTGAACGTCCAGCTTCGTAAAAAATAATGCGATTATTGTTACCGCGAACCCGACCAGTAGCCCACGCATCAGTCCGCCAGCCACATGGCCAATAATAATAAAAGAGTTGGGCAGCGGAGAGACCAGCATCTCTTCGATATGCTTGCCGAATTTCGCCCCGAAAAAAGATGAGACCACGTTGCCGTAGGAATTGGTAATGACCGACATCATGATCAGGCCCGGGGCGATGAACTGCATGTAGTCATAACCATCCATTTGCCCGATACGCTTGCCGATCAGGTTGCCAAAAATTATGAAATACAAAGT
>JAPUGL010000046.1 GCA_027292775.1 Gammaproteobacteria bacterium
TCTGTACGCTGGTGAGGCCGGCGGCAAACGCTGGCGGCGATTTCTCAGCGAGCAGGTTCAGAATTCCGATGCTGGCAGCGACTTGCTGCTGCGTTCGCTGGCGGTTTTTGCTTCCTAAGAACGGCCGCGGACGCGGCTTGAGCCCCGCCCGGCATTATCGGGCCTGAAGGCCCTCCTATAGAATCATGGGAGATTATCAGGAATGGCTCGCAAGACCGACTTTAGGCGCGAAAAAAACCCCGCCCTCTTTTTCATTCTTCTGTTTCTTCTTCCGGCTCCCGAAAGCCGAAATCCACATCGCCCGAGGCGGCCAGCCAGGTGGCGGTCACGAAGGCTGCGACGACCTGGCGAAGATTCTCAGGATTCACCTTGTCCAGCGTGTCGCTCGCCGTATGGTGGTAGTCGAAATAATCGGTGCCATCCTGACCTAACGAGATAACCGGCATGCCAAGTTTTTTGAATTCGCTGATGTCGGCGCCCGACCCGGTCTTGTTATCGCCCAACTCGATACCCAGCGACTCCAGTGGCGCATGGATGGCTGTGGCGATCTCCAGGCGATCATCCGGGAACAGGGTAGAAATGCGCCAGACCTTGCCATCGCCGAAATCCGCTTCCATGCCAACTACGTGCGAGTGCAGTTCCGCCATATGGCGATCCGCATATGCCTTGGCGCCGGACAGCCCGAACTCTTCATCTGCTGCCAGAAGAATGCGGATGGTTCGCGCCGGTTTTCTGCCGCTGCGAATAATCTGTGCCGCGGTTTCCAGGACAATCCCAATGCCGGCCGCATCGTCGATCGCGCCGGTGCCGAGATCCCAGGAATCCAGGTGGGCGGCCAGGATCACGATTTCATCCGGTCGGCTGGCGCCACGGATTTCACCAATCACATTGGCCGAACGCTCATCTTCCAGGTAACGCGCGCTCATGTTCATCTTGACCGTCACGGCTTCGCCGCCAGCCAGTTGCATCGCCAGCATGTCCGCATCGGGATTAGAGATCGCCGCTGCGGGAATTTGCCGAATCGCGTCGTCATACCTGGTCCTTCCGGTATGCGGCAGCCTGGCGCTGGAAGTGCCGACCGAGCGGATGATCACCGCGATCGCTCCCTTGGCCGCCGCTTTCGCCGGCCCGTCCCTGCGCGCCTTGACGGTCTCGGTATAGTCGTCGCCATCCTTGCTCGCCTGCATGCGGCGATCGAAAAATACGATTTTTCCCGCTACTTCGTTATCCGGTGTAGCCGACAGTTCGTCCAGGTCGGCGACCCGGATGATCGGCGCTTCGATGCCATCGGTGGGGGTACCGATGCTTCCGCCCAGCGCTGTTGCCGCCAGCGGCTGCGGGTAGGGCATTGTGATGCCGACTTCGATGGTCCCGCGCTCCCAGTGCGATACGGTGACATCCTCGGCGCGCACGTTCTGTAATCCGAGTTCATGCATCGTTGCCAGAGCCCACGCAACCGCCGCCTTGTCGCCAGATGTGCCCGCCAGCCTCGGACCAACTTCCATCGTCAGGGAGGCGACGTGACGAAAAGCATCCGCCGACGACAATGCCAGATCGCGAAGTTCGACTGCCTGACGAAGTTGTTTATCGGAAAACACGCCGGGCTGCTGCTGTTCCTGGCTTCGCGAAGCGGATGGCAAACAAAATAATGCCGCAGCCAGGGCCAGCAGGATCACTCCGTCCGGTTTGTTGATCCTCTCGTCGGTATTGGGAAAGGCGCGCATAAAAATTTCCGTTCGGGCCACCGGGCGGCACATTGTATCCAAGCTTGGCTGTCGTAGGAAACCACGAACGCAAAAAATTATCGATGATTGTTTCGTTGGCAAAGGGTTAGAATACGGCCCTTTGTGAATAACGCATTTGAAGGTTGGGCGCGAGATACATGGGCAAGAACAGGGGAGCGAGATATCTGAAACGCAAGCAGCAGCCGAAGCAGGCGGAGATCGCCGATCGGCACTATTTGTACGAGCAATCGGTTCAGGGAGTCGAGCATGAGGCTGAATTCATCGCCGATACTTATAAAGAGATTCGCGGCGGCGAAGCGATAATTTTGCGGGAAGATTTTTGCGGTACCGCGAACGCTGCTTGTGAATGGGTGCGGGTCAATGACAAGCATCTGGCGATCTGCGTGGATCTCGACGCAGATGTGTTGGCTTATGGACGCGACAAACATGTCGCCGCCCTAAGCCCGGAGGCACAACGAAGAATCACGTTGATCAACGGTGATGTGCTGACCGTGGAGACCGAGCCGGCCGATGTCCTGGCCGCGTTCAATTTCAGCTATTTCACGTTCAAGACTCGCGAGCAGCTCAGAGAGTATTTCATTGCGGCGCGCCGGGCGCTCAAGAATGACGGACTGTTTTTCCTCGATATTTATGGTGGCTCGGAAGCCTACCAGGAAATGGAGGAAGAGACCGAAAATGATGATTTCACCTATGTCTGGGACCAGGCCAGTTACGACCCGGTGACCGGCGACTATCATTGCTATATCCATTTTCGCTTTGCCGATGGCTCGGAAATGACCCGGGCGTTTTCCTACGATTGGCGATTATGGAGCGTGCCCGAAGTGCGTGAGTTGCTGGAGGAGGCTGGTTTCAGCTCATCCACGGTTTACTGGGAAGGGACCGATAAAGATGGTGAAGGCGATGGTGTTTTCACGCCCGTGGAAAGAGGCGAGGCGGACGAGGCGTTCGTGTCCTACATCATCGCCCAGCCTTAGACCACACAGTTCCTGAACTTTCCGTCCCTTACGTCCAGGTGGCCACCGCCTTTGTTAAATATGTGGGCCACCTCAATCACTTGGGGCGATAATCTCAGGTACGACTTGACGTAATCCCGCAAAGACCGCACCATGCCAATCGCAGTGATTTCAACAAACACCCGGTTGTTCTATGCTGCCGGGCGAACCGATACGGGCACAAAGCGTGGGTAAAGAAATTGAGCTAGCCATACTTTTCGCCGATGTTGTTGGCAGCACCAGGCTCTACGAATCGCTCGGTGATGTCCGCGCCAGGGATACCGTTGGGCATTGCATCGATGTCATGCGTCAGGCCACGGAAAACAATAGTGGTACGGTCATCAAGACCATGGGTGACGAAGTGATGTCTAGCTTTCCGACCGCCGATGACGCATTGAACGCCGGCAGCCAGATGCAAAAGTCCATCTCGGACAATCCCGATTTTGCCGGTGGCGAGGCCGAAGTCACGATCCGGGTCGGATGTCATTATGGACCGGTGGTGCTGGAAAACAGGGATATTTTTGGCGCGGCGGTTCATACGGCGAACCGGATGACCAGTCAAGCCAAGCCCAGCCAGATCATCACCACACAAGTCCTGGTGGGAAAGCTGAGTGAGGACTGGAAAGACAGTGTCCGGCAGATCGATATCGCCGCGGCACGCGGCCAGAGTGAGGAAATCGTGCTCTACGAGGTGCTCTGGCAGACCGAGGATTTGACCAGCATGCTTCCCGTCATCGACCTGAATCGTTATGCAAATCAAAAACTTGGGCGACTAACGCTGCGTTGCCAGGATCGCGAGGTCGCGGTGGATTCGGAGCAGACAACGGTGACCATCGGGAGGGGCGAGAACAGTGACCTGATCGTCAAGGGCACCTTGATTTCCCGCCTGCATGCGCGAATTGAACTGGAAAGAAACAAGTTCCTGCTATACGATCAGAGCACCAACGGAACCTTCGTCTATAATGATGGTAAGGAGTCGTTCTTGAGGCGCGACGATGTGCAGCTGACTGGAAAAGGATATTTGGGCCTGGGCAAAGCAGTTACGGAAGATTCGCCACTGGCCATACATTTTGTTATCAAAGAAAAATAACAATAAAGAAAAAGAAGAACCGCGAAAAACTAAAACTTAAGGGGGCCCCGCCGAGCAATTTGGCGGGGCTTTATTTTGTTCTTATCAGGCGGCGTTTTTCTCTCCCAGGTCCTGGATGACCATCTGCAATTGCCGGCTGAGTTCCGCGGGCAGGCGATCGCCATAGCGCGCGAGATCCTCAGACAATGCCGCCATCTCGATTGACCATTGTGCGTGGTCAACGCGCAAAAGCTCTTCTAAAATTGCGGGATCGATATCCAGGCCCTCGATGTCGATATCGGTGGCGGCGGGCAACAAACCAATCGGTGTGGTAATCGCGTCTACACGTTTTTCGCAGCGATCGATAATCCAGCGCAGGACACGCAGGTTTTCGCCAAAACCGGGCCACAGAAAATCGCCGTCCTTGTTCTGGCGGAACCAGTTTACATGGAAGATCTCCGGCAGGTGGTCGCTGCGCTGCTCGAAGCTCAGCCAGTGTGCCCAGTAATCGGCAAAGTTGTAACCACAAAACGGCTTCATCGCCATCGGGTC
>JAPUGL010000047.1 GCA_027292775.1 Gammaproteobacteria bacterium
ATGCTGTCCGAGTCGTTAAGAGCCGTGATTTCGCAGACCCTGTTAAAGAAGATAGGCGGCGGCCGGATTGCGGCGCATGAAATCATGATCGGTACGCCGGCGATCCGGAACCTGATCCGCGAGGGTAAGGTTGCACAGATGTACTCGGCCATCCAGACCGGTCAATCCCTGGGAATGCAAACGCTTGACCAGTGTTTGCAGGATTTGACCCGGATGGGACTCGTGAGCAAGGAAGAAGCCCGTTTCCGAGCGGTCAACAAGGACGACATTTAGGAGTTAGCGGAGTTTCGATATGGCTATGGAACGAGAACAAGCGATCAAGCTGATGCAGGATCTGCTTCGCCGGATGGTACAGGTCGAGGGCTCGGATCTTTTTATCACCAAGGGGTTTCCGCCGGCCATCAAAGTCGATGGCGAAGTCAGACCGGTGATGGATAAGGCGCTGAGCTCCGAACAGAGCGCGTTGATCGTTCGTTCGATCATGAACGACAAGCAGACCCGTGATTTCGATTCCACCAAGGAGTGCAATTTCGCGATCCACCCGAAAGGCATAGGCCGCTTTCGGGTTAGCGCTTTTGTTCAACAGGGCTACACCGGTGCCGTACTCAGAACAATAATCACCAAAATTCCAACCATCGAGGACCTCGAGCTGCCAAATCAACTGACGGACGTGGTGATGAACAAGCTCGGCCTGGCCATTATCGTCGGTGGCACCGGCTCGGGTAAGTCGACCACGCTGGCGGCGATGATTTCTCATCGCAACGCAAACACGCACGGCCACATCGTGACGATCGAGGATCCGGTCGAGTATGTCCACACGCATATGAATTGTGTGGTGACACAACGCGAGGTCGGCGTGGATACCGAGTCCTGGCATTTTGCTCTCAAGAATGCGTTGCGCCAGGCGCCCGATGTGATTCTGATCGGCGAGATTCGTGACCGCGAAACCATGGAGTATGCGATTCAGTTTGCCGAGACCGGTCACCTGTGCCTGGCGACGCTTCACGCCAACAGCTCCAACCAGGCGCTGGACAGAATCATCAATTTCTTTCCCGAGGAAAGACGGGGCCAGTTGTTGATGGATCTGTCTCTGAACATCAAGGCGCTGATTTCACAGCGGTTGATACCGCGGGATGGCAAAAAGGGGCGAGTCGCGGCAATGGAAATCTTGCTGGCTTCGCCGTTGATCAACGACCTGATTTTTCGTGGCGAGATTCACCAGCTAAAGGAAATCATGGCCAAGTCGAACCGGTTGGGAATGCAGACCTTCGACCAGGCGCTGTTCAAGTTGTACGAGTCAGCGACTATTTCTTACGACGATGCGATGCGCAACGCGGATTCTCGCAATGAGTTGCGTCTGCGGATCAAGCTCGAGAGCGAGCGGGAATCTTCGTCCGACGACGCCGCGGCCGATAAACTTTCGGTTATAGGAGAAGATAACTAGCCGGACAAGGAACGGACGCCGGCTGTCTGAACGCAGGGATACATTATGAACACAAAGCCTTTATTCAAACTGATGGTGGAAAAGAGCGCTTCAGATCTTTTCTTCACGACTTATGCGCCGGTAAAAATCAAGATCGAGGGCCGCATCATGCCGGTCAACAAGATTGAACTGACGCCAAAAATGGTCAAACAGGCCGCGCTCGGCTTGATGAATGAGGAGCAGATCGAGCATTTCAACAAGAATCTCGAAGTCGATTTCGCTATTTCCGAGCCGGGGCTGGGCAGGTTCCGCGCCAACGTTTTCCACCAGCGTGGCAACGTGGCCATGGTCCTGCGATATGTTACTTCCGAGATGCCGCGCCTGGATGACCTGGGGTTACCGCTGGTGCTCCATGAGCTGGCGATGATCAAACGCGGCTTGATTCTGATGGTAGGCGCAAGCGGGTCGGGCAAGTCGACAACACTTGCCGCGATGATCCATCACCGGAACGAAAGGGTTTCCGAGCATATTATTACGATAGAAGATCCGATCGAGTTTCTGCACCCCAACCTGAAATGCATAATCAACCAGCGCGAGCTGGGGCTGGATACCAGGTCTTATGAAATCGCCCTGCGCAGCGCGATGCGGGCAGCGCCCGATGTTATCCAGATCGGGGAGATTCGCGATCGCACGACCATGGATGCGGCGCTGACGCTGTCCGGGACGGGTCATCTGGCTATTGCGACCCTGCACGCCAATAACGCGGCGGAAACACTGGACCGGATCATCAACATGTATCCCTTCGAGCAGCATAAACAGGTTTTCATGGACCTGTCGCATTACATGAAAGCAATCATTTCGCAGCGGCTGGTCATGGGTAAAGACAAACGCCGGGTGGCGGCGGTGGAGATCCTACTCAACACGCCCCATATTTCGGAGCTAACGCTGAAAGGCGATATTTCAGGCGTCAAGGAAGCGCTGGCAGACAGCGACGAAGCTGGAATACAGGATTACGATACCGCGTTGTACAGCCTGTATCGTGAAGGGCGGATCGACCTTGAAGAGGCGCTGGTCAACGCCGACTCGAGGACCAACCTGGAAACGAAAATCAGTTTCGGTTGATTTCCAGCCAGCTCCTTCTAGGAAGTGTATATGGTCCGGGCATCGAACACCGGACCATCGATGCAGACTCTTTTCATCGCAACTCCAGCCTCGGTCCTGACCTCCACCGTACAGCCGGCACAGCCGCCCACCGCGCAGGCCATGAATTCTTCAAGCGATATCTGGCAGGGCACGTCGAACTCGCGTGCCAGGCCAGCGCTTGCTGCAAGCATGGGTTCAGGTCCACAGGCGAATAATTCGACCTCGGCCAGGTCTTCGACGCTCATCGCTTGCAAGCAGTGGCGCGCGAGTTCGGTGACAAAGCCCTCATAGCAGCCGGGGAACTTCGACCAGCTTGCCAGCCGGGAAGCGATGCCCAGCGATTCCATCAGCGGCATAGCATGGGTGACTTTCCGGCCGGCGCCGGCAACCGGCAACGCCGATTTTTCGAGTTGGAAAGGAAATGGCAGCTCTGAGCCCATCAGGACCAGCGGTTGTTTCGCCGGGTTGTGGTCGGCGGCTAGGCTCTCCGCGAGGAACACCACCGGCGGAATTCCCACGCCTCCGCCGATCAGCAAGGGTCTGGATTTCTCCGGACAGGCGACAAAAGGATTGCCGATAGGTCCGATGACGCTAACCGAGTCGCCACGTTTGCAGTTAGCTAAATGGCGCAGGCCGTCGCCAATGACCTTATAGAGTAGTTCGATCCAGCCGCCGCCCGCGCTGGCGCGCATAATCGAAAGCGGACGTCGCATCGGGACCGCTGGGTCACAGCAGACATGCGTGAAGGAGCCGGGCCTGGCATCGGCGGCGCACCGTGGCGAGTGCAAACGAATAACATACTGCTGACCAGGATATTCTTCCTGCGACAGGACGGCCGCATCTTCTACAAAAATTGTGCCGCGGTGTTCTTTGTCCCCACCGCTCAAGATTTTTTCCCGTCTGCGATCGCCGCAAATACCGCCATGCGCACCGCGACACCATTGCCAACCTGCTGGTGTATCACTGATTGGCGACCGTCGACGACTTCACTATCCATATCAATGCCCCGGTTTATTGGGCCCGGGTGCATGACGATCGCGTCTCCCCTGGCCAGCTTCAGGCGCGGCGAAGTCAGGCAGTAATGTTTCCGGTAGCTGTCCAGATCCGGGATATCGCCGGATTGCATGCGTTCTTTTTGCAGACGCAACATCATGATGACATCGCAGTCTGTAATCCCTGCGTCAAAATCCGTGTAGCGGCGCGCATGAGTCAGCTCATTTGACTCCGGCAGGAGATTTTCAGGTGCGATCAGCCTGAGGTCATGCACCCCAAGCGCCAGCAATGCATGACACGTCGATCGCGCGACACGCGAATGGCGTATGTCACCGGTGATCGCGATACTGAGATTTTCGAAATCTTTCTTGTGCTGGCGAATGGTCAAGACATCAAGCAAACCTTGCGTTGGATGCGACTGTTGACCTTCGCCGGCATTGATCAGGCTTGTACGGTCGCACACTTGCGTGGCGATGTTGCGCATCAGGCCGGCTTCCTTGTGGCGGATGACGAAAAAATCGACAGCCATAGACTGGATCGTAAGCAAGGTATCCAGCACGGTTTCGCCTTTCGTCGCCGAAGATGACGGAATGACCAGGTTGACGACATCTGCCCCCAGGCGACGAGCCGCAAGCTCAAACGAAATCTTGGTCCGGGTGCTGGCTTCATAAAACAACTGGCAGACCGTCAGGCCCTCGAGCGATCTGTCACCGGGCCCGGGTTGCCCGGGTGCGATCAGATAGGCTTCCGCCCGGTCCATCAGCCCGGTCAGCACGTCACCGCTCAGGCCATCCAGTGTTACCAGGTGGCGAAGATGACCCTGACTGTCGAGTTGTTCATTCACGCCTGATACCGTTCCAGTGGCATGCATGCCGGCTGTTCGCTGTGCACAACTGCGCTGCGCATCCTAATGAATCGCTACGGCGTTGTCATCAACTTGCTTCGCCCAGCCACTGCTGGAGTATCAGGCGGGCGGCTTCCTGGTCGATCAGACCACGGCTGATCCGTTTTTTGCGCAGCCCGCTACGGCGCTCCTCACGTAACAGGTCCAGCGCTTCGCTGGAGCTCAGCCTTTCGTCGATCGCCTGAACCGGTATTCCACTTCTTTCCCGCAGCTCGGAAGCGAAGCGCAGGGACAGCCGTGACATTTCGCCCGGGCTGCCGTCCATGTTGCATGGATAACCCACGAGCAACAGGGCCGGGTGCCAATCACGCAGAATTTTGTCGATGGCCAGCCAATCCGGTCCGCTCGCGGAATGCGCCACGACGGTGAGTCCGCGGGCATTGCCAAGCAATGATTCACCGACAGCGACACCGATGCGTTTCTGGCCGAAATCGAAAGCGATCAGCGTACCTTTGGCGTTTTTCGAACCGTTCTTATTGAAATCGGCCAGCTCCTGCGGCTCGCCAGTGTCGAATTCAGGCATGGCCGGCGTAATTGCTGATACTTTGAAGATCCACGCCAAGCAGGGCGGCGGCGGATTCCCAGCGCTTGTCATAGGGTGTTTCAAACAGTATTTCATGGCTTGATGGCACGGTCAGCCATGCGTTTTCCACGACCTCCTGCTCCAGTTGTCCAGCCGTCCAGCCGGCATAACCCAGCGCGACTATGGCCTGAGCGGGGCCTTCGCCCCTGGCCATGGCTTTGAGGACATCCTGCGAAGTGGTTACCTGAATTTTGTCGCCTGTCTCCATGCTGGAGTCCCACTCGCCCTTGGGATTGTGTAACACGAACCCGCGCTCCGGTTGCACCGGTCCACCAAGCAGTATCGGCGCCTTTTCACTGACATCGGGGCTGCGGTCGAGATTGAGTTGATCGAAGATATCGCCGAGGTTGAGATTCATGGGGCGGTTGATCGTGATTCCCAGCGCCCCCTGTTCGTTATGCTCGCAAATATAGGTCACGCTATGGTGAAAGTGCGGGTCTCCCATTGCGGGCATCGCGATAAGGAAATGGTCGTTGAGAAACGTGTCATTGGGCATGCCCACAGTATAGGCGAACGACAAACGGAATCGGGACAATTTGTTCCCGGTTTGGCGTGGCGTTACTCGCCAGCGATGAACTGCCACTCATAGGCGAACCGTACGACGTCGTATTTTTTCCTGAGCTCTTCCGGGAATGGGTCGAAGGGGGCCGCCAGGCGCAGGGTTTTAAGCGCCGCTTCATCAAGGTGCCGCTGGCCGGAGGATCTGAGGACCACGATCTCGCGCAACAACCCGTCCGACTGAACAACGACCTCCAGCGTGGGGTTGCGTGCGCCGTTGACATTTCCCGGGTAGTTCTGTGTGCCGACCTTTTCGATCTTGCGTTTCCATGAGTCCAGGTAAACAGCAATATCGGAGGTGGTTGTATCAGCGGTAATGAGTAGCTCTCTGGTGCCTTTTAGGGTTGCGTTCTCATCGATATCGGCGATGACATCCAGGCTCAAATCGTTCTGTTGCCGGTCGGTCGGTCGTTGACGCATTAGTTCCGGCTGCTCGCTCGGGTCCGGCACCGTACTAACCTTGCGCTCGCTTTCGGCGCGGCTGGCCAGAACTTCGCGTTGCTGAGTGCGTGAGCCGGGATCGGTAAATTCGAGGTCTCTGCCGCCGGGCAGACCATCCTGTGGCAGGCTGGCCGGGGCTGGTAACGGTGTTGTCGGCACGCTCGATTCGGAATTGGTGCCGCTGCCAGCCTGACTGGATTGTGCCTGATATTCCGCTTCGCGCTCGTCCTCGTCATCCGTCGAATCAATCAGCAAAGCGACTTGCAGCGATGGCCGATAGGGCTGATCGGATGGGAGCAGCGGCGCAAAGCTTATGCCGAGGATGATGATGCCGTGAAAAACGACGGCGACGAAAATGGTGGTGGCCATCCTGTCCTTGATCGTGGTTTCTGCTGTCAGTTGGTCACTCATTTAATTTTCCGTATGCTGATATCGTTGTAGCTCAACGGCGCCCGTTAGCGAGTCCGGTTCCGCAAGGGAGAACACGAACGACTTGTCAGGCAATGGCTGCAAATAAGCCCACTCCACCAATAAACAGAAATACAGGCCACGATAAATGCCGTCCACGAGAGGCCACCAGCGCAATGGTGCCTGTAGCGAGGAAAGTAGCTGCCAATACCATAGCGAGATTCTGGAAAGAGGACGACCGCTCGGCGAGTAAGACCAGGATTGCAGCAAAGCCCCACCAGGCGATTGTCGTGATATGCCAGGCAAACCTGAGTGTACGAACAGTAAACTCAGAGTCACCAAAGAGCTTCGGTAGATCGTCTCGACGAAACAGGCGAATGAGAATGTAGCGCTCGCCCAGTGCCGAATGCAACACACCGATGGCAAAAGCAAAAAAGGCTGCAATGTAGAGCAATGTCGTCATATTCAACCAAGGTTCACAAGGGCGGTGGCGTTAGCCGACCGCCGGAATGATTTGTCATTTTCCTGTTTTTACTCCAACCCCCATTTATCTACAGATGGCGCCTCGTAGATATAGAATTTATCCAGAAGCGCCCCGGGAGAGTCGTCAACCAAAAGCATATCCCGATGCTCCTGCTTCATAAACCCTTCAGCAACTGCACCGTCAAGAAACGACAGCAATGTATCAAAATACCTGTTCACATTAACAATACCGCATGGCTTCCTGCTCAATCCGATTTGAGACCATGTCAATAGCTCGGAAACTTCCTCAAGCGTTCCAAGTCCGCCAGGAAGAGCGATGAAACCATCAGACAGATCAAACATCATAGCTTTTCTCTCATGCATCGACCCGACAATATGCAATTCAGTCAAGTCTTTGTGAGAAACTCTATGTGCAAACGATTTCGGTATCACACCAATAACAGAGCCGCCGGCATTCAGAACAGTATCAGCGACTTCGCCCATCAAACCCACATCTGCACCGCCATACACGAGCTCAAGGCCACGTTCCAGAATCGCCTTTCCGAGTTCCTGTGCTATTCGTAGATAACAAGGATTAAATCCGGAACTTGAACCACAGTTTACGCAAACTCGTTTCATTCACTATTTCCCGGAGGCAAATCAATCAATAGTGAAACACAGACTTCCTATGGTTTGTCGACAATAACGACAGTCAATTCGTCGGGGTTTTCCAGCATCACGCGTTTCACCATCGCTGCGGTCATTTCCAGGTGGCCATCGCTGGCGACCAGCATCACCAGTTCGATGCCCAAGGCGTGCGCGAGCACAGGCCATTCGCCCGGCCCCGCGACGAACAACGCCGTTGCCGATGCATCGGCGATCGCGCCGTTACCCGCGATGACGGTCAGCGACATGGTTCCGACTGCCGGATAGCCTGTCTCCGGGTCAAGAATATGGTGATAGCGGACCCCCTGGTATTCGAAAAACCGTTCGTAATCCCCCGAGGTAAAGACGCTTTCATCGCCGCTGATATCTATGCCAGCGATCACTCCCGGGTTGCGGGGGTGGCGAATTCCTATGCGCCAGGCGCGGTCATTGTGTCGACCCGTGGCGCGTAGATCGCCGCCCGCATTGACGATGGCGTTTTCGATTCCATCCTTTCGCAGCAGCTCTATTGCACGGTCGACGGCCAGCCCCTTAGCGAAGCCACCCAGATCAATCGCCCAACCGCCAGCCGGCGATATGAGGCGACGGGGCATCCATTCTATTTGTTGCTGGCTGGGCATCGCCGCCAGTAATTCCAGCAACTTTTCCTGGCCGGGTGGAGCCGATATCGGAGCGTCCTCGTTAAATCCCCATTCCCTGACCAGCGCAGCCACGGCAGGGTTGAAGCGGCCGCCGCTCAGTCTCGTGTAATCCATCGCTTGCCTGATCGTGTCGAGCAACTCCGCATCGCCGGTCGCCGATCCCGTGTCCATCAGCTGCGTGTTGAACCTGGCGAGTTCACCGCCGTCCCAGGGATGCCAGCGATTATGCAGCGACTCGAACATGGCTCTGATCCTGTCGCTCGCCCGGCGGGCACGTGACTCCGGCACACCGGCGATGGAAATCTCGATCCGTGTTCCGAAAGCGGGAAACGTGGCGTGCCAGACCGACGGTCTCGGCTGGCAGGAGACCACCAGCAGCGAGGCACCGATGATCAGCAGGCTCCTAATCTTCGGTTTCCTCTTTCAACCGTGACTGAATCGCATCCATGATCAGGCCGCCAATATCCAATCCGAACTCTGTGTCGAGTTCTCTGATGCAGGTCGGGCTGGTCACGTTGATTTCGGTCATGTACTCGCCGATCACATCCAGCCCCACAAACAGCAGCCCTTTTTCTTTCAGCGCCTGGCCGAGTTGAGAACATATCCAGTAATCCCGTTCGCTCAGCGGTACACCGTGGGAATTGGCGCCGGCCGCAAGATTTCCCCTGGCCTCGCCCTCCGCAGGGATTCGTGCCAGCGCGTACGGTACTGGCTCACCATCGATCAGCAATATCCGCTTGTCGCCGGTTTCATCGATCTCCGGCAAAAACTGCTGAGCCATCGTGAATCGCTGGCCGAAGTCGGTCACGGTTTCGGCTATCACGCTGGTATTGGGGTCATCCCTGGCGACTATGAAAACCGATCGTCCCCCCATACCATCCAGCGGTTTGAGAACGATCTTGTCATGAGCCTTGGAAAATTCCCGGATGCGGGCGATCGACCGGGTAATCAAGGTTTCCGGGCTACACTGTGGAAACCACGACATATAAACCTTTTCATTGGCATCACGCAGGCTCGCAGGGTCATTGACCACTAGAGCGCCCTGATCCTGCGCCAGTTCGAGTATATAGCTGGTATAGATGTATTCCATGTCGAATGGCGGGTCTTTTCGCATCAGAATGACATCGAGATCACCCATTTCCATTTCCTCGCCTTCGCCCAGCGAAAACCAGTCCGTGGTCTGGTCGCGCACATCCAGCGGGCTGGCTCTGGCCATGGCCCGGCTGTTTTCCACCCACAGATCGTTCTGCTGCATGTAATGCAAAGTCCAGCCACGGGCCGAAGCGGCCAACAACATAGCGAAAGTACTGTCCTTGTAAGGCTTGATATCGGCGATCGGGTCCATGACGACGCCGAGCCTGACTGGTTTCTTGTTCATATTCGCCTGCTTCTCCGGCCTGATCGGACGGGGTATTCTCCTGCCACGCCACTGTCCGCATCATAGCAAAGGGTGGCCTCGCAGAGCCGCTTTCCATCCGGGTTACGGAAGCGGTCCCAATGTGTTAAAACCCCCATCAACACAATGATTCATTTATCGGATTAGCAAAGATTTTTTCACGCCTCCAGAATGGACCCGCAGGTGGCAGCGAAAAGGAGTAACGCTAGTGGCTGAAGAAAATCGACCGGATCTTGATGGCCTCAAGGTACTGGTTATCGACGACAGTAAAACTATACGCAAAACAGCCGAGACTTTGCTTTCCAGAGAAGGGTGCAAGGTGTTTACTGCGGTGGACGGATTCGATGCCCTGGCCAAGATTGCCGATCACCAGCCGGATATCGTTTTTGTGGATATTATGATGCCACGACTCGACGGGTATCAGACCTGCGCATTGATCAAGCACAATAAAGTCTTCAGGTCGATCCCGGTCATCATGCTTTCCAGCAAGGATGGTCTTTTCGACCGTGCCCGCGGGCGGATTGTCGGATCGCAGCAATACCTGACAAAACCGTTTACCAAGGACGAGTTGCTAGGCGCCATTGCGAGCCACGTCAGCAGTTAACGAGGGACCGGCCGGGAGAAAGATATGGCGATGGTGCTGATAGTAGATGATTCACCAACTGAAGTGCATGTCATGCGGCAGGCGCTTCGCAAACACGGATTTGACACGGCCGCGGCAGGAGACGGCGCCGAAGGAATACGCATGGCACAGGAACTCAAGCCGGACCTCATTCTGATGGATGTGGTCATGCCGGGTGTCAATGGTTTTCAAGCGACCCGGCAACTCAGCAAGGATCCCGAGACTGCCAATATACCTATCATCATGGTGACTACCAAAGGACTGGAGACGGATCGCATCTGGGGCATGCGGCAGGGAGCGATCGACTACATCGTAAAACCTTTTGCCGATACAGAGCTTGTTGCGATGGCCCGGTCCGTACTCGAAAAGTGAGGCCATGAAGAATTCATCTGATTTGAAGAAACTGACCGAGCGGCCATTTGAGTTGTTGCTGGAGATGGAAAAGCGGGCGCGAGACGCAGCTGCGGTGAGCCAGGAACAATCCGCTGACGACAGGGAATACGTCGGCATTGGTTTTCGCTTGGGCGACGAACAGTTCCTGGTCCCCAGGGGTGAAGTCCGGGAAGTCCTGACGGTGCCATCCGGCGTCGCCAGGGTTCCGGGAGCGAAGCACTGGCTGCGTGGTCTGGTTAATATCCGCGGGCAGCTCTTGCCGCTGATCGACATCAACCATTTTTTTGGTGGCGGCATCGCTGCAAACAGTCGTCGCGCCAGGGTCTTGTCGGTCAATCATCGCGACGTCCCGGCCGGCCTGTTAGTTGATGAGGTACTGGGGTTCCGGCGTTTTCCGGAGAGTCAAAGAAACTCGGAGACGCCAAAAACGGTGATCCGCTGCGACCGGTTTCTCAGAGGCTCCTTCGAACAAGGCGACGAAATCTGGCCGGTTCTGAGCCTGAAAAGCATCGTTGAAAGCGATGAATTTCTGAATGTGGCGGATACCGGGCCGCCGACGTCCTGACTTGGAATATGTCGATGATAGATAAATTCAATTTGGTTAAGTGGTTGCCTGTCCTGACGGGTGCCTTGGGCCTGATGTTGCTTTTGGCGCTTTTGACTGCCTACATGGGGAGTCGCGCAAGCAGCACCAGCCAGTCCAGGGCCCTTGGCGCAAGCCTACTTGACGAGCGGCTCGGTGCAGTGGCGGATGCCGCCAAAAGCGCCGGCAATGGCGAGATCGCAGGTTATCAGCAGCTGGCCGAACTGAAGGAGGAAGTGGCTTCGGCCAGGGACGTGCTTGCTGGAGCCGGAGTCGAGGCAGGTTTATCCGAAGACTGGCAGTCATTCAGCGTTGCCCTGAACGAGCTGCTCGATGGACGGGATAAGGCTCAAGGATCGCCGGCAGCTGTTGACCAGGCGATTATCGATGCCGGAATATTTGTCACTGCGCTTAACCGCATGTCGGCGACTCTGCTCGGGAGCCGCTGGAACGATCAGCGGGAAAACCTGGAACAGGCTGTCGGTATCGCGGATTCCGCGATCGAGATGCTGCAGTCGTATAAGGATGGGCAGCTGCGAATTGAAGAGTTAAGGCCGCAGATAGGTTCCGCCGCAGATAATCTGGCCAACAAGGTTGGAGAATTGCTGGGCGATCAGCGGTTTACGGGTCAGGCCGCGGACGAAGTCAATCTGGCCTACCAGACGGTCGCGCCCGTATTACAAGCTGCGGCAGAGGGCGTCGCCGCCAGCGTCAGCTCACAGGTCAAGGCCGCCGATATTGGCGCGGTGGCCAGTCGCCTGCGAGTTCAAATTGCAACTGCGATTGACGAAGCAGGTCCGGCCGGTGGCCCGCTTGCCAGCCCGGTCCTGCATTTCATCTTCCTGGTAATTGCGCTGCTACTTCTGGCTGGCCTGGTAGCGCTCTATTTCTCGAGTACCAATGTACAGCGAGTTGCCGACGAGCATGCCCTTCAGAACGAGCGCAACCAGGAAGCAATACTCAGACTGTTGGATGAATTGGGCAATCTTGCAGATGGAGATCTGACCGTTCAGGCCACGGTAACCGAGCATATTACCGGTGCAATAGCCGACTCCATCAATTACGCGATCGAGGCGTTGAGAAACTTGGTCACAACGATCAGGGATTCCTCGATACTGGTGGATGCGGCGGCCAGGCAATCGGAGGCCACGATCAGCCATCTTGCCGCGGCGAGCGAGACCCAGGCTCAGCAGGTTGGTTCCGCGACCGAATCGATCGCCCGGATGGCCAACTCCGTTGAGGAAGTCTCGGGTAACGCGGAACGTGCGGCGGATGTAGCGCGCCATTCGGTTGATGTCGCCCACAAAGGCGGTGATGCCGTACGCCGAACGATAGAGGGGATGAACACGATTCGCGAAACCATTCAGAATACCTCCAAACGTATCAAACGGTTGGGAGAAAGTTCGCAGGAAATCGGCAATATCGTCGAGCTGATCAACGATATCGCCGAGCAAACCAATATTCTGGCCTTGAACGCTTCGATACAGGCCAGCATGGCCGGCGAGGCGGGTAGAGGATTCGCGGTGGTCGCCGACGAAGTTCAACGTCTGGCGGAACGCTCGGCCAATGCGACGAAGCAGATCGAAGTCCTGGTGCGTACCATCCAGTCGGATACCAATGAAGCAGTTGTTTCAATGGAGCGAAGCACGACCGACGTGGTCGGCGGTGCGCTGCTGGCTGAAAACGCCGGCGCGGCGCTGGAGGAAATCGAACAGGTTTCAAACCAGATCGCTTCCCTGGTACAGAATATTTCCAGTTCGGCCAGGCAGCAGTCGCTGGTCGCTGCGGATATCTCCCGCAACACGGGAGTGCTTAGGGAAATCAGCGAGCAAACCGCGGAAAGCACGAACGCGACTTCCGAGTCGATTCGCAAGCTCGCTGAACTGGCGACTCAGCTCAAGCACTCGGTGGCAGGGTTTACTTTGCCTGACGACGAATCTGGAAACGAAAGCCCGGTGACAAAAAAACAAGCTGGCGGCGAACCGGTGGGCGAACCGAATCTTGTCGACGCATTGAATGCGAGTGACGACCACGACGAGGCAGTGCAGGTTTGAGTCAGGTGCCCGAGAACCGGTACAGGGGTGACATATCCCAGCAAAATCTGGAGATGGTCAGCCACGGCCTGTCCGAGACAATACAATGCGCCCGCGTCGCCCTCGAGGAATATATCGAGGATCCCGGGCAGCAGCAGATTCTGAAAAAGGCATCGGAGCACCTGCATGTAGTACAAGGGGTTTTGCGGCTGGTCGAAATTTATGGCGCGGCTTTGCTGGTCGAGGAGATGGAAAAAGTCATCGCCTATCTCCTGGAGAGCCAGCGTGGAGAGAAAACGCAAACCGATTCCCTGGAGGCACTGAGCCGTTCGATGGTTCAGTTGCCTGTTTACCTGGATCGCGTTATCAATGGCGGACGTGATATTGCGCTGATTCTTTTGCCTCTGCTCAACGACCTCCGATCGGTACGTGGACGGCCGCTTCTTTCCGAAGGGACACTGCTGCTCCTGAATCTCACCGCTGACAGGCAGACCGCGCCTTCACCTGACAACAAGGGAATCGATAAGCAACCCGACATCAGGGAAGTTGCAGCACGTCAGCGGCCGATATTTCAAAACAGCCTGCTTGGTTGGATACGCGGCGGCGATTCAGACAAGGAACTCAAGATCTTGTCTGAGATCGCGGAGAGTCTGGAACTGGCGGCAAGCAATCGCGAGGTCGAGCAGCTTTGGTGGGTTGTCGGCGGCGTCATCGAGGCGCTGAGTGACCAGGGGCTGGAGACCAGCGTGTCGTTAAAACGGCTGCTCGGTCAGGTGGATCGACAAATCAAAAGATTAGTCGATATTGGCGAGGACGGCGACGGCGTAGACAGTTCCGCCGAGTTGCGCAACAACCTGTTGTATTACATCGGCCGCTCCACCAGTAACGGCAAGCGCGTTACTGCGATTCAGCGTGCTTTCAAATTGGACGAAATTCTGCCTGGCGATGAGGAAATCGAACAGGCACGAGAGAGCCTGTCTGCCCCAAGCGTGAAACTGATGAAAACAGTCGCCGCGGCTATCAAGGAAGATCTTGCCAACGTCAAGGATGTGCTTGATATTTTTGTCCGCACCGGCATGGAATCCTTGCAGGAGTTGAGGCCGCAGGCCGAGTTGCTCAAGAAAATAAGCGACACGCTCGGCGTTCTTGGGCTGGGCGATCTGCGCGCGCTGGTCATGAATGAGACCAGCCGTCTGCAAGTGCTATTAAGTGGCGACGATTCACTCGCGGAAAACGATTTTTTGCAAATGGCTTCCGCCTTGCTTCAAGTCGAGGATAATCTTGATGACGCGTTGCTCAGGCTGATTTTACCGACACCAAAAAAAAAGCAGGTAGAGGTAGGCGAAGATGCCGACGCGGAACGCGAATTTCGCCAGGTCGCCGATGCGGTGCTGCGAGAATGCCTAGTCAATCTCGCAAGAGTAAAGGATGCGATGACCCAGGCCCTGAAACACAGCGAGTTTCAGCCGATGGACCAGGTGCCCGACTTAATGCGCGGCGTCGTATCCGGATTGCTGATCCTCGAAAAATCGCGTGCGGTCAAGCAGACGGAAAAAATCAACGCCCTGATTCGAAAACACGTGCGGCCCGGGCTGAAGTCGATCAGTAACAGGAGCCTGGATCTGCTGGCCGATGCTGTCGTCAGCATCGAGTATTACCTGGAAACACTGAGAATTGGACGCAGTGACCCTTGGTACATGCTGGACAATATCGATGACTGTCTCGAGGCGCTGACAGCGCCGGACTACACGGACCGAGTCCCGATAATAGACGAATCAGACAAGGATGCGACTGTCGTCGCCCGGCCAATCCGAGATCTGCGACAGGGTGAGGTGAAAGAGCAGGTCCAGGTAGCTGTTGAAAAACTGCCGGTGCTGGATCAAAAAACAAACGAAATGGGCGAAAAGCTGGATCCAGAGTTTCTCGAGTTGTTTATCGAAGAGGCGCGCGACGAAATACTGGTGATCAAAAAGCAGCATGCGATCTGGAGAGCAGACACCGGTAATCATGAGGCGCTACGTCGAATGCGGCGCTCCTACCACACGCTCAAGGGCAGTGGCCGTATGGTCGGCGCCAGCAGGATCGCAGAGTTTTCCTGGGCGGTTGAGAATCTGATGAACCGGATCATCGACGGTACGCGTGAACTCAATATAGACATGACAAGGCTTCTGACCGTCAGTAGTGTGGTCTTGCCGGACTTGGTCGAGGAATTGGAGGTTGGCAGAAAGACCAAGACCAACATTGCAGGGCTGATGGCGCTGGCGGCCCGCCTGACGGAACAGCCCTCCGACGAGCCGGAAACTGAACAAGCCGCCACTGACGATGATATTGGTGATGCCACAGTGGTCGCGCGACAGTTAGGCGATCTGCATCAGGCCGCAGACCCGGAACCTGCGCAAGATGTGCCTGGGCCCGAAATGGACCCGGTACTCAGGAAAATATTCGTAAAGGAAACGACGGGCCATCTCGGGATCATTCGCAATTATCTGAAAGCTTGCGTCGCCGGTGCCGCACCCTATCCGGTTACAGAGAGCTTGTACCGGGCCTGCCATACCCTTCACGGAAGCGCAAAAATGGCGGGGGCCATGCAAGGGGTTAAGGTCGCCGAGCCATTGGACCGCTTCGTTCGCAAACTGTACGACGTGGGCAAGGGGCTCGACATGGCCGGAATCAAGGTCTGCCAGGATGTCGTCGCGTCGTTTGACCGGATTATCAAACATCTCGATGAGGATACGGGATTCTTCCCGAGTCACCTCGGGTTGATCGAGCGACTCCAGGAACTCGAAGCCGAGCTGGATGCTGAGCAGTCAGATGTTGACGCCGGGAAAGAAATTGAGCCACAGGCTGAGGAAGAAGAAGTCGAATTCGACGGCGAAATCGCGTCGATTTTCGGTGAGGAAGCGGGTGAGCTGCTGGATACCGCGGAGACAGCATTGTCCGTCCTGCGTGACGATGCATCCGATCAGACAGCGCTGGCGGAACTGAAACGATGCCTGCACACGCTCAAGGGCGGCGCACGCATGGCGGGCATACCGGCGATGGGAGATCTCAGCCACGAGACTGAATCCCTGCTGGATATGATTGGCCAGGATCGACTGAGCTTCAGCGACTCGGTGGCGAAAATTCTGCAAGCCTCTATGGATGGCTTGCATGCGATGCGCGAGACCGTGAGCTTTGGACAACAAGTGGCATCCAGACAAGATCTGGAACAACGGATCGCCGGCTTGATGGTCGTTGCCGGCAGTGATACCAGGGAAAAAGCGGCGCAGGTGTCCACACAGCGTGAGCAAGGCAAGCAGCCCGAGGTCCGGCATGCAAAAGAGATTTCGGACGACGAGTCGGTGCGCCCGGCAAGCGTACAGCCTGGCGCATCCGGTCCCCGGGCAAAAGCCGTAAAAGATCAGCCCGCGGAAACCATGCGAGCCACCGTCGAGGAAACTGTCGCAGAGCCACCGGAGGAGAAGGATTTATCCGCAGCTCCTGTCCTCCAGCCAGCATCGCCAGCGCCGATGCGGAAGGAATCGCCGGATCGCCAGGAATACACGCGCGTAGAGGCGGATCAGCTCGACGAGATGTTAAATCTTGCCGGCGAAATAAGCATCTATCGGTCGCGCCTTGATCAGCAAATGCGGTCGAACGATTTTCACCTCGCGGAATTGTCGCGCACGATAACGCGTCTGCGGGCTCAGTTGCGCAATATGGAACTGGAAACCGAGACCCAGATTCTGCATCGCCATCAGAAGGACTCGGCGTCCAGTGATTTCGACCCTCTGGAACTTGACCGCTATTCAATGATCCAGCAATTGAGCAGGGCCTTGGCCGAGTCTGTCAACGACGTCTCCAGTATCAAGGATTTGCTCGAGAATTTATTTTTGGAATCGGATTCCCTGTTGTCGCAACAGGCCCGACTAACCGCGGATTTGCAAAGCAGCCTGATGCAGACCCGCATGGTTCCTTTTAGTCGGTATGAAAAACGGCTGGACAGGATAGTGCGCCAGACAGCCAATGAAGCGAATAAAAAAGCCGAGTTAAGACTCGAAGGCGCCAGCGGTGAACTTGACCGGCAGGTGCTCGAACGCATGTTGCAACCGCTTGAACATATACTTCGCAATTCCGTGGTTCACGGAATCGAGGATGAGTCAGCGCGCAAGGCGGCCGGCAAACCCGTGACCGGCGACATATGTATTGCCCTGAAACGGGAAGGTTCGGAAATGATGATCCGGGTCTCCGATGACGGCGCCGGAATCGATGCCGAAAAGATCAGAAAGAAATCGATAGCCAGCGGGTTGCTCGATGCAAGCGAATCCATGCCATCCGAGCAAGTATTGCAGATGATATTCCGCCCCGGGTTTTCCACCGCCAGCGAAGTGACACAGACAGCCGGCCGCGGCGTCGGGCTCGACGTAGTTTCCACGGAAGTGGAACGGCTGGGCGGGTCTGTACATGCGGAATCTACGCCTGGCGTCGGTGCCGGATTCGTTATCCGATTGCCGTTCACGCTGGCGATCACGCAGGCCATGGTGGTCAGGGTGGGTGACGAGTTCTATGCCTTGCCACTGCCGACGGTGGAAGGAATTGCCCGGATGCCGCGTCATCAGGTTAACGAATTACTCGAACAGGAAGACCCCGAATTCGAGTATGGAGGACGACAGTACCGCTTGCGTCACCTCGCTCATTTTACAGGCGGTCATTCGACCGGTTTTACCGACGAAGAATTGTCGGTGTCGATTATCCTGGTTCGGGCGGGCTCGCATTCGACGGCGCTGGTGGCCGACGAGCTGCTCGGCAGCCGCGAAATCGTCGTCAAATCGGTCGGGCCTCAGGTTGCTGGTATTTCGGGCATATCGGGCGGCACCATACTCGGCGACGGCAGCGTCGCATTAATTCTCGATCTCGGTGGGCTGGTCCGCTCGGATGCCGCGCGCCGGCGTCCGCAACCGATCGCACCGAAAGAAGATACCCGTACATTTGTTCTGGTGGTTGATGATTCGATTACTGTTCGCCGCGTTACCCAAAGACTCCTGGAGCGTAACGGTATGCGGGTTATTACTGCCAGGGATGGTATCGATGCGGAGGCTTTGCTGCAGGAACACACGCCGGACATTATATTGCTGGATATCGAAATGCCGCGAATGGATGGCTATGAGCTTGCGTCCAGAATTCGTAATGACGACCGCCTGGCCAAAATTCCCATCGTTATGATTACTTCGCGTACAGGCGAAAAACACCGGGCCAGAGCGATCGAACTGGGCGTCAATGACTATCTTGGCAAGCCATACCAGGAGAGCCAACTGCTGGATTCCATCGAGCCGCTGGTTGCGAAATAGGGCAAATGAGCGAGACAGGCCAGGAGCTATACAGCCTTCTGATTCCCTTGGTGGAAAGACGTCTGTTGGTTCCACGCGCTTGTGTTGCAGAAGTCGTCGGATTTTCGGAACCAGAAAGCAACGGCTCGAATTTCGCATGGTACCTGGGGGGCATGCGCTGGGATGGTCGACTGGTGCCAACAATTTCTTTCGAAGGTTGCTGCGGCGACAATATTCCTGAAGCGGGCCGGCGCAGTAGAATCGTTATTTTTCACGCGACCAGCAGCGTGTTGCCGGGCCGCTTCTTCGGCATCGTAAGTCAGGGTTTCCCGCAGTTGGTTAGAGTCAACCCGGGAGTTCTCAGTACCGAGCCCGATGAGAAAAAAAATGCCGGATTGCCGATCCTTTGCCAGATTCGAATGGTCAATGAACATCCCCTGATTCCGGATCTCGAAAAGCTGGAAGAGATGATCCTCGATGCAGTGGGATCCTGAGCGCAGGATTCGCCGCCATTAGCGGCCTATTGCGCCAGGTCTCCGAACCGGGTCTGCAACAGGCTCAGACCGACCAGGCCAGCAGTCTCGGTGCGCAAAACCCGGGGGCCCAGACGCAGGCTGCGGAATCCTGTTGCGATCGCCGACGCAGCTTCAGCATTGCCAAATCCGCCTTCCGGTCCGACCCACAAGAGAATTCGGCGGCCTGAAGGCTGCTCGATGTCATTGATCCGGGTTTCTGAATCTGTTTGCAACAGCAGGCGCAACGAGTATTCGCTTTCGGTACTGTTCTCGATGAGCTCGGCGCTGCTTCGCACAGGCTCAAGCACGGGCAAAACGGTGCGGCCACACTGCTCGCAGGCGCCGATAACCACGCCCTGCCAATGTTGCATTCTTTTTTCCAGCCTCTTCGGGCTGAGCTTGGTTACGCAGCGTTCCATCGCCACCGGGACGATTCGGCTGACCCCAAGCTCGGTCGCTTTTTGCAGGACCAGGTCCATGCGTTCTCCCCTGACCAGCCCCTGGGCCAGCGTGATGTCGACCGGCGATTCCCTTATCGGGTGGCGAGGCTCAGACAGCGTCACTTCGACCTGGCCGTTCGTTATCTTATCGATCCTGGCAGGATATTCTCCGCCGCAGCCGTCAAAAACGATCAATTCCTCCCCGGGCCTTAGCCTGAGGACACGAATCAGATGCCGGCTCGCCGATTCGCCGAGCGTCGCCTGGCGCGCACCATCCAGTGGCTGACTGTGATATATCCGCTTGAGTCTCACTCGTTCAATCCACCGTTGCTGACTGACCTGTCAATGACTTTTGATTGTCGCCGCGCGTCTCAAGCGGTTCAAGCTGTGGCAAACTTGCATACAGGAGAAACGACAGGCTGTGCACATGGAAATCAACCCGAAAACCGGATTACTGGATGAGGCGAGACATGTCGCTTCACCCAATTGTGACGATCGGCCCCCCGACTGCCAGCCTGAGTTGATCGTGATTCATTGCATCAGCCTGCCGCCCGGGAGTTTTGGCGGACCATGGATAGAAAAGCTGTTCACCAACAATTTGCCGCCTGATGAGCACCCATATTTTCGCGAAATCTGCCGGCAAAAACTTTCCGCACACCTGTTGATAAGGAGAGATGGTGAGTTGGTTCAGTTCGTGCCCTTCCACCTGAGAGCCTGGCATGCCGGCGAGTCGGCGTATTGCGGTCGGGTGGCCTGTAATGATTTTTCTATCGGTATAGAGCTGGAAGGGACGGATGAAGGATCCTTTGAAATGGCCCAGTACCAGCGCCTGTGCCAGGTTGTTAAGACACTTTGCAAAGTCTATCCTTATCTGACTACGAAAAAGATTACCGGTCACAGCGATATTGCGCCCGGCCGAAAACTGGATCCTGGCCCCGGTTTCGAATGGAATCTGCTCGGTCGTTTTTTGCAGAATCCGGAGAATGAGTCACAGACGATATGAACCTGATCGCATTAATCATCGGACTTTTCCTGGAACGGCTGGTTACCCATTTGTTGCATCTTCGTGAGCCGCGCTGGCTGGATGCCTACTTCGACTGGGGTCTCGCGCGGTCGCGCGATATGAACGCCTGGCTGCAAGCCTTCGCCGTTATCGCCATGATTCTCATTCCGGTGTTGCCGATATTGGCTGTCGCCATCACCTTTCGCGATTTTTTGAATGATTTACCCTATTTATTGTTTGCTATCCTGCTGCTGATTTTTTCGTTAGGGCCCCGCGATCTCCAGGAGGATGTCCAGGGTTTTTGCGACGCGCGCGGAAAAGGGGATGAAGAAGAAACCAGCCGTAGCGCCAAGGCACTGACGGAAAGCAATTTTCCGCGCGATCCGGGCGAGAGGGAACTTGCTGTCGAAGAGGCTGTTCTTTTTCAGGCGGTCAATCGGATTTTTGCCGTCGTGTTCTGGTTCATGGTTCTCGGGCCGGTCGGTGCCTGGATGTTTCGCGTCACCGACCTGTTTCGCAGGCGCAGCTCATTCGAGGCTGCGCGCCTGCGGGAAAAAAACGACGAAGCCACCGTCGCGGGTGATTCCATTTTCTGGATACACGGGCTGTTGATATGGATCCCATCCCGATTGCTGGCGATTGGTTATGCGATTGCAGGAAGTTTTGACGGTGCGTTTTCTGCATGGCGTGCCTACGCCAAAACCAAGCGGGGCAAGTTACGTTACGACATCAAAACGAAAGAGTTGCTTGCTGCGGTCGGTCAGGGGGCGCTCGAAGAGATTCGCGGCGACCTCTCGGATGAGGACCCACAGGTACGCAGCGCCCGTGCTGCGATCCGGCTGGTACAAAGAGCACTATTTGTATGGGTTTTCGCGATTGCCGTTCTGACGCTGCTTGGCTGGGCGGTCTGAACACTGCATGAAGACCCTGTTGTCCGTTCTGGTCGGGGCCGTAATTCTGGCGATTACCGGCCCGGAAACGATAGCCCAGATCCGTCAACGCGCAGAGTTCGAAAAGCCAGGCCGTATTGTTACCCTGTCCCCGCATCTTGCTGAACTGGTATTCGCTGCCGGCGCCGGCGATCTGTTGGTCGGAACCGTCGAATTCAGTGACTATCCGCCACAGGCGTTGAGCATCGCAAGAATCGGCGACGCATTCAGAATTGATTGGGAAAAACTGGCAGCCTTGCGTCCGGATCTGATACTCGTCTGGCCAGGCGGCAATCCACAGACTTTGATCGACGCACTTCGTGGTGATGGTTATCAGGTGCTCGAACTGGCGGCAGCCGGGCTGGGATCGGTTGCTGTCCAGCTTCGCCGTATCGGCGAGATAACCGGTCAGGAAGAGCGGGCCAGGCGTGCGGCGGATCAATATCTCGCGAAAATCGACCTCCTGCGGGCTGAGAATCAGCGAAAAGCGCCGATCCGTGTTTTCTACCAGATCGCGAAGCGGCCCCTTTTTACGGTCGGCCGGAATCAAGTCATCAGCGAGGTAATTTCGCTGTGTGGTGGCATAAACGTTTTTGCCGATCTGGACAGTCTGGCTCCGGTTGTCAGCATGGAGGCTGTATTGCTGCGCAACCCGCAGGTGATCCTGTCCGCTGATACCGGCAACGGGAACCCCCTGGATATCTGGCTGGATTATCCTGCGGTCGCCGCAGTCAGGCTCGAAAATCTATTCCTGGTGGACGCATCACTGTTGGCCCGGGCCGGTCTTCGGTTGGCGGATGGAACGGCTCGGATGTGCCGTCTGCTCGATCAGGCGCGCCGGAAAATCAAGCAGGCTGACTAGGTCACGTGTCACCCCGAATCCGCTATCCCTGGTGATATATGGGCTAGGCCCGGTCGCGATTCCAGAGTACTTCGCTGCCCCGCTCGTGGCGGGCCAGCAGCCGCGCAATCACAAAAAGCAGATCGGATAAACGGTTCAGGTACTGTGTCGCCTCCGGCCGGACATTTTTCTCCAACGCGGACAGGCTGACGACGCGGCGCTCGGCGCGCCGGCAAATGGTACGAGCGAGGTGGCAGGCCGCGGCCGCAGGCCCGCCGCCCGGCAGAATGAATTCCTTCAAGGCCGGCAGGTTGTTGTTGAATTGATCGAGCTGAGTTTCCAGACGATCAACAAACTCACTCGTTACCGCCGCGTGACCGGGAATACAAAGTTCTCCGCCCAGATCGAACAGGTCATGCTGTACATCGACCAGGCAATCGACGACCGGGTCCGGTAATCCGATGGTCGCGAGCACGACGCCGATGGCGCTGTTGGTTTCGTCGACACAACCGATGGTCTCTATACGCAGGTGATCCTTGCTGACGCGCTCGCCATCGCCGAGTCCGGTCTCGCCCTTGTCGCCGGTTCGGGTATAGATCTTGCTCAGACGATGTCCCATCGGCTCTTCCCCCCGTTTCTCCGGTTTTATTTCGCCGGTAGCAGGTAGTTTACCGCCATATAGGCAGCCCGTTCAGAGCTGTTAAATCCGGCCGCTGTCTGGTATTCGCGATCGAGCAGGTTTTCCACTTTCAATCTCAACTGCCAGTGTTTGCCGATGTTATACCGGCTGTGAAAATTGAGCAGCGTGTAGCCGCCGATGTCGACCGGCGCAGGGAAGCCAAAATCCTTTCTCTGGTCTGTGGCCAGCACATTAAAGCCAATATCCAGCGACCGTAGATGCCTTGTTAATCCCACGGTCAGGCTTCGTTTCGAGCGGCGCAGCAACTGTTGGCCGTCAGTAATGTTTTTCGGGTTCTGGAAAACCAGGCCGCTGCGCAGATCCCAGCCGTCATTCTGAAAATGCCAGGTCATTTCGATTCCAGTGATTCTGGCTTTCGCAACATTCCTGTTCTCCCCGGCAAATGTTGCCGGGTCGGTGACCACGTACTGGATCAGGTTGTCTATCTCGTTATCGAAAGCTTGCACCGAAAGACTGGTGTGGTCGGTGAATTGCCAGCGCAGACCCAGTTCGATATTCCTGGATTCCTCGGCGAGGAGATCAGGGTTGCCACCGAACCCGAAAAGGTCAGTGGCATCCGGCGCCCTGAACCCGGTACCCAGGGAAGCGGTCAGCATCAGTGCATCTGTGGCCAGGTATCCGTAGTCGAAATTCCAGGTGCTGATTCCGCCAAAACTCTCAAAATCTCCATAACGCATGGCCAGCAACAACTGGTGCTTGTCCCAGTCGAACTGATCTTGCAGATAGAAAGCCTGGTCGTCCCGGTTACGATCGAAGCCGGTACCAAAGGAAATACTTTCGGTATTTTCCCTCGATAAAAATATTCCGGCCGAGACCAGTTGCTTATCACCGAGGGAAATGCTGTTAAACCAGTCCAGTGTGGTCCGGTCGGTGCGCACGTAGTCCATGTTGTCATTTTGTTCTATGTCGTCTGAAATCTGCGCCAAAGTGATGCGGCTGCTCCAGTTTTCAGCGGCGGAAAATCCGAGACCTAACGACAATGTCTCGTTGCGATAGTCCTGGCTTAGCGGCATCGCGAAAAAATCCAGATATTCGCTGGTTCCACTGGCCCGCCAGAAGGAGAATTCCAGATTCATATTTCCCAGACGGGTGTTGGCCTTCAGGCGCGTGCTGTTGTTGTCATAGCCACGATCGACGCTGCTGCCGGTCTTCACGGGGAAGCCATCGGTATTGAAGCGGCTCAGGGACGCATACAGCGCGTTGCCGTCGGCCTGCCAGCTAACTGTCGCGCTGCGGTCGAAGGTCCCATAACGACCGGCGCCGGCGGTAAATTCCATTTGGCCGTCCGCTTTCCGGGTGATCACGTTGATCACTCCGCCAATTGCATCGGAGCCGTACAGACTGGAGCGTGGCCCTTTGACGACTTCGATGCGTTGAATCATGTCCGGGCGAATGTTCTGGATTGCCGCGCCACCGATAGTGCCCGGATTGATCTTTATGCCATCGATCATGACCAGAACATGATTGCTGTCCGTGCCGCGCACGAACAAAGATGTTGTTTGTCCGGTGCCACCGTTACGCGAGATTTCCAGCCCGGCATGAAAACGCAGCAGGTCGGCGAGATCCCTTGCCAGACTGAGTTCAATTTCATCGCGATCGATAACCAGAACCGGCGCCAGTGTGCGTTCAAGGGACTGTTTTTCCCTGGTGGCTGTCACCACGATTTGCTGAAGGCGTGCCTTATCGTCATCGCAACAGGCATGAACGGTCTGGGGGAATATTATCGCCACTGCGGCGAAAAAAAATGCAGCTCTCATTGTTGGCTCCTTACCACGCACCCGCGGGTGATTGAGACCAGATAAATACCGGTCCGTGGAGGAGCAGTGGGAGAACTGACCCATTGACGCTGTGCCTTCCGCGGCGTCGGTAGATGGTCCATCGGGTCGGTCTCCGGACTGACGAGCGGCATTTACGCCGTCTTCATCTCCTTCCCGCGTATTCGCAGTGGATTCACGGACTAACCGTGATGATGAAGCTTTACTCGATCACCGTTGCGGGGGCAGTGCCGGAATGACTGAATCTTTCGATCAGCGCACCGGCTTCCCGGGCAGCCATGCTGCCTGCACCTGATGGTGCGGGAACTTTATGTTTGGTCATCGAGGCTGTCAAGTTATGCCCGGTCGTCATCCGCCAATCAATGGCTCGGCTGATATAGAATGTATTTTTTGCTGTTGCGGATGCGCGTGATGTTCAGTGAATATCTTGAGACAGCGCGTTTGGCAGCCGATGCCGCCGCGAAAGTCATCAGCGGTTATTACGGCCGCGTACTCGAAATAAGGGCCAAGCCCGATCAGACGCCGGTGACCGAGGCCGACACCGGTGCGGAGCAAGTGATTCGCAGCATCATCAGCGAACGCTATCCGGACCACGGATTTTATGGTGAAGAGACAGGGCGCAGCGGCAGCGGCGATTTCCTCTGGCTGGTGGACCCGATCGATGGCACCAAGAGCTTTATCCGACACTACCCGTTTTTCTCTACCCAGATCGCGTTGAGTTTCAAAAACGAGCTGGTGGTTGGCGTTTCCAATGCGCCATGGTTTGGCGAGCAGGCCTGGGCCGCCAGGGGCCTGGGCGCGTATCTCAATGGCGAGCGAATCACGGTCAGCGATTGCGATGAGCTTTCAAAGGCCACCTTGTCGTCGGGTAACATCGCCAGTCTGGCGGCGGGCGAGCGCTGGCCAGGCTATGGCACACTGCTGACCAAAGTGAATCGCAGCCGCGGTTATGGTGATTTTTATCATTATCATTTGCTTGCGTCCGGCCGTATCGATGTAGTCGTCGAGTCGGATGTCAATATCGTCGATATTGCCGCGCTTTGCGTGATTGTGGAGGAAGCCGGCGGCCGCTTCACCGACCTTGATCTTCAATCAATCGGGCTGAAAACGACGACGGTCCTGGCAAGTAATGGAACCATGCACGACACGGTAAAGGAGTATTTATGAAACTGCCGATTTTCCAGGTGGACGCTTTTAGCGACCAGTTGCTCAGAGGCAATCCGGCGGCGATCTGTCCATTGACGGAAATGTTGCCTGAGCAATTGATGCTGAGTATTGCAAGAGAAAACAATTTGTCCGAAACCGCGTTCCTGGTAGGTAACGACGGCGAGTATCGCATTCGCTGGTTTACACCCGCTTTTGAGGTGCCATTGTGCGGTCACGCGACGTTGGCATCGGCGGTGGTGATTCGGGAATTCCTCGAGCCGGGCCGCGATCGGGTCAGTTTCGAATCGGCCAGCGGGACGCTCGGCGTTACTTATGAGCAAGGTTGGTATGAACTGGATTTCCCCGCTGACCCGGGCGTTGAAGTCAACGCAATGCCGGCGCTAACCAGGAGTCTTGGATGCGAACCCGTGGAAATCAGGCAGTCCGATTATTATTTTGCGGTCTTTGAATCCGAGCAGCAGGTCAGGGACCTGAAACCGGATTTCGCAAGCATGATGGAACTTGACAAGTTTGGTGTCATCGTGACCGCTCCGGGCAGCGATGTCGATTTTGTCTCGCGGTTTTTTGCGCCCCAGGCAGGGATAAATGAAGACCCGGTCACCGGGTCTGCGCATTGCACGCTGACACCGTACTGGTCAGACCGGCTTGGCAAGGACCGCCTCGAGGCCAGGCAAATATCGGCACGGGGAGGATCTCTGAGGTGCACGATGCGAGGCGACCGGGTGGGTATCGCGGGACAGGCGGCGGTCTATATGCAGGGCGAAATTCGCGTCCCTGATATCGAAACGGGCCTAATTCGCGACCAGGTAGTCGCCACCGGCGTGTGATATTGAACTGAATCGGGTGTGAAAAATCCGCTGCAGGTTGTCTGCATTCAACACTTCTCGGGTCGGCCCGGATTGCCAGTTGCCGTCTCCACTGAGCAGCAATGCACGGTCGAAAAATCTTTTGGCCAGGTTGATATCGTGCAGGCTCGCCAGCACGGTTTTCCCCTGATCCGCCAATTGCCGAAGCTGGCGCAATATCTGTAACTGGTGGCGTGGGTCGAGATGATTTATCGGTTCGTCAAGCAACAGGATATTCGTATCCTGGATCCACAATGTGGCAATCGCCAGGCGCCTTCTTTCGCCGCCGGATAGAGTTTCGACCTGTCTTTTTTCCAGCCCGCCGAGACCCAGTTGGGTCAACGCGCTCTCGGCCAGCAATACATCCTCCCTGGATTCCCATGCGAACAGACCGAGATGCGGGTGACGCCCGATCAGCGCCGTTTCCAGGACGCTGGCCGGGAAAGCGTCTTCGTTGTCCTGCATCAGCAAGCCAAGTTTCCGGGCCAGTCCTCGGCGTTTCCAGTGATCCAGCGACTTGCCGGCCACCAGAACCCGCCCTGATGGGATTGGCAGCAGTCCTGCCAGTGTGTGCAAAGTCGATGTCTTTCCGGTTCCGTTCTCGCCAAGCAGGCAAGTCATTTGCCCTGCACATAAATCGAAATCCAGCCGTCGCACAAGGCAGCGATCGGCGACAACAACGTCCAGGTTTTCGCATTCCAGTAATTTTTTCATGCTTGCCGTCTGCTCCACTGTCTTGTCATTATTGACGATAATTCGACTCTGGTCACACGGGGGTGCGTAATGCCGGTTGTGCGCATAGGCAGCCATTCGCTTCACTATGAAACAAACGGCGATGGCGAGCCGTTACTGCTGCTGCATGGTCTAGGATCCAGCGCACTAGACTGGGATGCGCAGGTGCTCGCGTTTTCGTCTCGTTACAAGGTTCTTGCGCCGGATCTCGCCGGCTTTGGCCGCAGCGACAAACTGACACAGCCCCATAGCATCGCCGAGTATGCCGACGACATATTTGGGCTGCTTGATTACCTGGGCATCGACAGATGCCATGTGCTTGGCCATTCGATGGGCGGGGCCGTTGCCTTCCAGATGGGCACGGAAATGCCACGACGTATCAGCAGTTTGATCATTCTCAACAGCCTGCCCAGTTTTGTCCTGGATACTGTGGCCAAGCGTCTGGAATACTACGTGCGGCTATTGATCGTCAGTCTGTTCGGAATGCAACCGCTGGCCAGCATGGTGACCAAACGGCTGTTGCCAAAAGAAGAGCACCGTGTTGTCGCCGAGAAAATGTCCGAACGCTATGCGCGCAATGACAGGAAGTCATACGTGGAAGCGCTGAAGGCGGTCGCGGGCTGGTCGGTCGTGGACAGGCTCGCCGTGCTGACGATGCCGGTGCTGATGATCAGCGCGGATCAGGACTACACCCCGGTTGAGGAAAAACGCCGCTATGTTGAGCAAATTCCGAATGCACGCCTGGAGGTGATCCGCGATAGTCGCCATGCGACCCCTGTGGATCAGGCCGAGGCGCTGAATAAAATCGTGCTGGAATTTCTGGCCGAAGTGTCAAAGACGGACGATTAGGCTAAAAAATTCAGGGTTGCAACCGGGTCGATTGCCAGGGCCCTGTCTGGATACCGCTATCGTCATCCATGTTCAGATCGCGGGTCCACAATCCGCGGTCGTGGATTCTGTTTGCGCCTTCGGCCCACAGCTCGACGCTGGAAATCCAGAGACGGTAACCGCCCCAGTATTCAGGCCTGGGGATGTCTGCGGGCGCCAGTCCGCCGGACTCCAGCTTGGCCAGATCGAGCCCCAGTTTTTTTGCTGTCCGGGCGACTTTTTTCTGCATGTCATCCATTGATCCTATGGGCTCGCTCTGGTGGCTGGCCCAGGCGCTCAGCTGGCGCGGCCATGGACGCGCCGCAAAATATTCGTCGGATTCCGATTTCGGCGATTTCGTTATTTGCCCTTCGATTCGAATTTGCCGGTGAAGCTGGTCCCAATGGAAAACGGCGGACGCTTTGGAATTGTCAACAAGTTCACGTCCTTTCTTCGAAAGGTAATTGGTGAAAAAAACCAGGTAACCCGGATCTGTTACCAGTCCCCGGCACAGGACTACGCGGGAGGAAGGTAATCCGGATCGTCCGCAAGTCGCCAGGATCATCGCGTCCGGATTGGGTCGTGCCGCATTTTTTTTCGCGAAATTGAGCCAGTCATCCACGGTCTGCATCGGATTTTCCGGCAGCGATTCGGGAAGAGACTGCTTATTTTCGTCGTGCATGATCGGGAACCTGATAATTTGTTGGATGGCGGATGTTCTCAGAACCGACGCTGATCGGCCAGCCTGATCCGCTCATTTATCATTTAGCCTGCGGCCATTAACAGACCAGCGTCGCTCCGGTACGCCGGTGGTCGGCTGCCGCGATCAGGCTGCCATCCGCCAAGCGGCCCGCAGCGGTTACGCCGCCGAAAAACATGTCAGGTTTTTCGAAGTGTCTCAGCAGCAGATCGGTCTCACCGTGTATAACGCCTGGTTCGCAGGCTATCGACAGGCCCGCGGCAGATTTTTCGACATGTGCCCTCGGTTTTTCTATTGCTTCTGCAAGTGGCAGTGATTCGAAAATTACGTAGTAAAGCGTGTACAGCAATGCCGTGGTAATCCTTTCAGCGCCCGGTGACCCAATCGCGATTATGCTGTCATTATTGTTTCTGGCAATCGTCGGCGCCATATTCGAAGGTACTCGAGTGCCGGGCGGATCGGCCAGGATGCCGCGACAGTTGAGCTCGATTTCGCCCAGGCAATTGTTCATCCAGATTCCCGCGCCACCCGGCATCAGGCCACTCCCGTAACCCGCCGACCAGGTAACCGCGCATGCCAAGCCGCTTCTGTCGACGGCGGATACATGTACAGTGTTTGGCGCCGATATTCCCCGCGCGGTTTTTTCGAGGTAAGCGAATGCTTCAGGCCCTGGATCGACCAGGTCTGCCATCCGTTCTCTGAGTTGCATTACTTCCCGCTGAACATCCACGAGCGCCGATCGGCGATCACGGCCAGTCTCGACATTTTTTCCAAGCAACAGCAGCATTGCCGCCAGGCTGGTTCCGCCGGCGGCCGGCGGCGGGTTGCCCGCGATCTTCCAGCCATTAAGTTCCACCGTGACAGGATTTCGTTCAATAGCCTCGTAACAAGCCAGGTCGGTTTCGCTCAGTATTCCGCCGGAGTCGATGATGTCCCGGGCGATCCTTCGACCGAGGCCGCCGGTATAAAGGCTGTCAGGCCCCTCGCAGGCGATGATCTCAAGGCTGTCGGCGAGCTCGGGACGGCAGATTCTGCCGCCGGCTGGTTTGATCCCGCCATCGGCGTCCAGCAATAGCTTCCGTCCTTCCTGGCTACGGGAAAAAATGGGTTCGGCCGCATATTGAAGATATGACCAGCAGGCCATACTCAGCGGAAAACCGTTTCTTGCGGTTTCTATCGCCGGCTGCAACAGGGTTTGCCAAGGCAGGGTGCCAAACCGGTCTCGGGCGCGGCCGCAGGCAGCTATCGCGCCTGGCGTCCCGATCGAGGCGTTGCCAACCAGGGTCGTCACACCGCCGCCATACTCCATGTGTACGGAGTCCAGATCGGGTGACGGAGGAATACCGTCGCGGCCAGGCATCTCCACATTGCCGTCGATTGTGACCGGGAGGCCGTCCTGCGGCCAGATTGTCAGGTAGGCGCCGCCGCCCAAAGCGACGACGCCGGGTTCGGTTGTAGCAGTGACCAGGACAGCAGCTATGGCTGCGTCGACAGCGTTGCCCCCCAATTCCGCAATCTGGCGGGCAGCTGCAACGGCGCATTCCGAGCCGGCGGCCAGCGCCAGGCTCGGCCCGTGGTTGCCGGCCCCGGTTCCCTGAGTTTCATTCTCGTGTTTCATTGACCGGGTGCATTTGTCCGTCTGTCGATCAGCTTTGTCTCTCAGGTGGCCAGCGCGCTGGCATGATACTTGAGATGGTCGCCGATAAAACTGGCAACAAAGTTGTAGCTGTGGTCGTAACCTGGATGAATACGCAGTTTCAGTGGGTAGTCGTGCTCGACACAGGCGACCTCCAGGAGGTCTGGCAATAATTGTTCCTCGAGATACTCGTCCGCCGCTCCGAGGTCGATCAATAAAGGCAGTTTTTCGCTGGCCTGGCCTATCAATTCGCTGGCGTCATATTGTCGCCAGCGCGTCTGGTCCTCGCCAAGATAACCTGTGAAGGCCTTGATTCCCCATGGACACTTCGCCGGCGCGCAGATCGGCGAGAAAGCCGAAACCGACTTGAACATGCCCGGGTTTTTCAGCGCCAGGATTAACGCGCCGTGGCCGCCCATCGAGTGACCGCTGACCGACAGACGCCCGCTGTCCAGTGGAAGATTCGCGGCGATTGCCTCCGGCAGGTCTTTCGTCACGTAGTCAAACATTTGAAAATGCCGCGACCAGGGAAGGCGCGTGGCATTGACGTAAAAGCCCGCTCCGCTGCCGAAGTCCCAGTCATCCTCCTCACCCGCCGTTCCCGTGTCTCGCGGGCTGGTATCCGGTGCGATCAGCGCGATCCCCAGTTCAGAGGCGTACCGTT
>JAPUGL010000048.1 GCA_027292775.1 Gammaproteobacteria bacterium
GAAGCCCGCTACATGGCGTACCAGATGAAGCGGGTACTGGAAGATGCCGGGAACTGGGGTGCGGTCAGGGTATTGCCAAAGGCCTCAAAGGGTACCGATCTGATGGTGTTTAGCGAAATACTCTCGTCCGATGGGGAAATACTCAAACTCAGGGTTACTGTTGTCGATGCGACCGGGCATCAGTGGCTGGACAAGAAGTACGAAGATCGGGCGAGCAAATATGCCTACAAGGATTATGTCCCGTCTCGTGGCGACCCGTTTCTCGATCTTTATAATTCGGTCGCCAACGATCTGCTGGCTATTCGCCAGAAGATGACGGTTGGCCAGCTTGAAAATATCCGTCGTGTCGCCGAGCTCAGGTTTGCTGGTGATCTGTCGGCCGAGGTTTTTGGCGATTATCTTGAAGAGCGCAAGGGACAATACGAGGTTCGCAGGCTGCCATCGGTGGACGATCCCATGGTTGCCAGGATGATGCGTATCCGGCAGCGAGAATATATGTACATTGATACGCTGGACGAGTACTACGCCGGCATGTACCGGCAGATGGATCAGCCGTACGCGGATTGGAGAAAATTCACCTTCGAGGAAGCGCAGGCGTTGCGCGAGCTGAAGGCTGCCGCAAGAAACCGGATGCTCGCCGGCGCGGCGATGATTATCGGTGGCATTATGGTGGATAGTAAATCGGACACGCAGGCGGCCAGAATAGCAGGCGCCAGTGGCGTGATTGGCGGAGTAGCCGTTTTCAAAAGCGGCATGGACAGGGCCAAGGAATCGAAACTTCATTTTGAAGCGATGAAAGAGTTGGGCGAGTCCATGGAAGCGCAGGTCGCGCCGATGGTTGTCGAAGTCGAAGGCCAGACGGTTGAACTGACCGGGACAGTGGATGCGCAATTCGACGAATGGAGAGTCATTCTCCGGGATATCTATGCTGCAGAAACGGGTATTATTGTGGAAGAACAGGATGCGGCCCTGAATCCGGGCGGTATTCGGCCTTAGGCAGACTTCCACACAATGCAGGAATATAAAAAGGGACAGCATTTATCTCGCCGCTTTACCCTTATCGCTCCTTTGGGGCAGGGTGGGATGGGCGAAGTCTGGCTGGCCAGTGACGACCACCATTCGCGCGATGTAGCGCTGAAAATCCTTAGTCCCGCACTGGCCGAAAATCCGGCCATGATTGAATTGCTGCAGATCGAATGTAGCCTGACCCGCCAACTAGTGCATCCCAACATCGTTCGGGTTTATGAATTCCACAGCGATGGCGACATCCACTATATCTCCATGGAATATGTCGAGGGCGACAGCCTGGAGGCATTGGCGGGCCGGCATCATGAAGTCTGGCTGCCGGTCTTGCTACCGGTGCTGGATGCCCTCGAGTACGCACACCAGGCCGGCATGGTGCATCGGGATATCAAGCTCAGCAACGTGTTGTACACCGAAGACGGTGAGGTCAGGCTGAGCGACTTTGGTATCAGCGGGATTATCGGAAAGAAGGACGATGCATATCCTGGCGGATCACCGTATTCGGCCAGTCCCCAGCAGCTTGATGGACAGCCAGGTTCGATCGGTGACGATATTTATGCTGTCGGCGCGATGCTCTACGCCTTAATGTCCGGGAAGCCGCCTTTTTATGCGGAGCCAGACAAGAAAATTGCCGGGGAGGTGCCACCGCCGCCAAAAACGGATTACCCACCGCCGGACGGTCTTGTGGAGTTGGTGATGCGTATTCTGGCCAGGGATCCAGTGGACCGGCCAGGCTCGATCGGTGAGGTTCGGGAACTGCTTGCTGACATCATTGGAGCCGGTTCGACAACCACACGGCCGCCGGGTGAATTGGGCGGCGCAGGCATTGCCACTGACAAAATTGTCGCGATTCGACATCGGCACAAAGGGCCCGATGGGTCGCGGCCACGGACAGTTCCGGGTGATCAGCAGAAAAAATCCTGGCTGGCCGGTCTTCTGATGGCCTTGTTGTTGCTCATTGCTGCGGTGGTGTTCCTCTACCTGCCCAATCAAGTCGCGAAGCGTTTGCCGGACAGCCGGGTTGACATTCAGTTGCCAGCCGATGTAATCGCCGAGGAGCAGCCCGCGGCAGCATTTGTCGATACTGCATCCCCTGACGATACCCGGCTGGCACCCTACGAAGAGGCGCAGGCGGCACGAGACCGCGAGGAAGCAGAGCGCCTCGTGGCACAGTTGCTACGCAAGCAGATTGCCCTGGAAGACCGTGGAGTCGGTTTGTGGGCCGCCGATGAATTTAATACGGCCGTGGAACTGGCTCGTAGCGCCGATATCATGTTCCGGGACGCCGACTATGTCAGTGCACTGGATGCCTATCGAACGGCGCTGGATGATTTCGACCGCTTGACTGGGCAGGTATCCGGGGTGATGAGTGCTGCGCTGGAGGCCGGCGAACAGGCTTTGCTGGATGGCGATCCCGAGGCGGCGCGACAGCATTTTGAATTGGCCGCGGCGATCGATCCTGGCAGCCGAGACGCTCAACAGGGTCTCAGCCGATCGTCCACAATCGAGCAGGTTTTATCGCTGATGGCGGAAGCCGAGGCAAAGGCCTCGGCTGGCGATTTGCCCGGAGCGAGAAAGACCTACCAGGAATTGCTTGCCATTGACGCCGGATGGCAGCCAGCGAAGACGGCGTTAGGGCAACTGAACCGGGAAATGGCCAGGCGAAGCTACGCAAGACTGATGTCAACCGGATTCGCCAGTCTTGCGGACAACCAACTAAAACAAGCCCGCGCCGCATTTCAATCCGCTCTCAGGATGCAACCGGGTTCGGAGGAGGCCAAAGACGGGCTTGATCAGGTCGATCAGGCGATAAATCTGGCGGGAATTTCCCGGTTGCGGGCGCAAGCGGAAACACACGTCGCCGTTGAGCAGTGGCCGCTTGCGCTCAAAGATTTTCAGTCCGCCTTAAGGCTGGATCCGAATCTCGTTTTCGCCCGCGATGGAGATGCACATGCACAGAAAATGATTCGTTTCGACGATGAATTTGCGCTGTACGTGGCTCAACCCGAGCGGCTGGGAGAGGACAACGTTTACGAAGCGGCTCTGGGATTCCTCGAACAGGCTCGCTTGCTGCCCAATCCGGGACCACGTTTGCAGGCGCAATTGATCCAACTACAGCTCCAGCTGCAGGTTTCACGAATTCCCGTCAGGGTAAACCTGGTGTCTGATCAAATGACAGAAGTATTTATTTACCGGATTGGCAAGATCGGCACATTTGCCGATCACACCGTGCGGCTGGTACCGGGCAAGTACACGCTGATCGGTACTCGCGATGGTTATCGTGATGTCCGGCTGCAATTGGTAGTCCTTCCTGGCATTCCACCGGAGCCGGTACTGATACGTTGTGAGGAAAAGATTTGACGACCAAAGGCGACAAGGAAGCTGGTTTTTCCGAATTGTTTCTGGTTCTCGATGATTCCGGTCGGATCGGGATAGTCAGCAGCGCGCCGGCGGACGAAAAAGCATTGCTGGCGAGGTTTTCGGTAACGGCCGGGCAGGTCCAGGTCAATGTGGATTCTGCTGCAGTTCCGGTGTTTCGCAATGGCGCAAAGCTGACCAAGGCGGTTGTTCTAAAGAACGGGGACCGACTCCGCGCAGGCGATATGGTTTTGAATTTTGCCGCGGACGGTCGTGGTGGAGTCTTGTACCAGCAGGCCACGGACGAAAACGCAACCCATCCGCCTGGCAGCAACGAAGCGCAAGAGGAAAAGATCTGGTTGCTGTTGGCGAACGCTGGAGACGAGGGCATCGGCGATGAAATCCGGCTACCCGCAGCGGACGATACCGGAAAGAAAATCTCGCCTGGACAGTACGTTAAAAGCGCGGATACCGCCGTCAGAAAAAAACGGATAGCTGTGTTGCCGCTTGTAATCGCAGGTGTCTTCGTACTGCTGGGCCTTGTCGCTGGTTTTATGTTTTCGGCAACGGCGGTCCGCGTCGTAGTCGATCCAGCACCTGACAGCATCGAAGTGGATGGCGAATGGGTCAGTCTTGAACTCGGGGGCCGTTACCTGCTTCTGCCCGGGGAGGCCCGGATCAGCATAAAAAAATCGGAATATTTCGCGATTCAGGAGACCTTTCAGGTTGAACGGAGGGCAAATCAGGAAGTAACTTTCCAGTTGACTCGATTACCCGACCTTTTTGAGATTCTGAGCGAACCGGACGCCTCCGCATCGGTGCAAGTCGACGGGATCCCGATCGGTCGGACGCCATTGACCGAACTGGCCTTGCATCCCGGTGACCATGAACTGCTGGTCACTGCGGATCGGTTTTTGGATCACCGCGAAACGGTTCAGGTTGACGGTGGCGGTAACCGAAAAGTGATTACTGTTAATCTGGAACCGGCCTGGGCAAATGTAGAACTCATCACGACGCCCGCCGATGCCCGCGTATCTGTGGACGATAAGGAAATTGGCAACACGCCACTGTCGGTGGAAATGCTGCAAGGCTCACGACAACTGAAAATCAGCAAGGCCGGATTCAAAACCTGGCAGGAAAACGTCAGGATAGTCGCTGGCGAACATCAGCGGATTCCGGTAACACTGGCCAAGTCAGATGGCAAAGTGGTCATACGCACTGAACCGCCGGGCGCAAGCGTCACCATTAATTCGCGATATCGCGGACGTACGCCGTTGAATATTGCACTGGCCCCGGACAAGGAATACAGGTTGAGCTTTAGCTTGTCTGGTTATGCGAAAGCGGCACGCAGCATATCCGTACGCTCCGATCAGGATGCCAGCGTCCTGGTCAATTTGCGTGCATTGCTCGGTATGGTGGATATTCGCAGTGAGCCCGCCGGCGCTACGATAAAAATAGACGGAACCGATCGGGGCCAAACCAACCTGCAGCTTCAGTTGTCTGCGTTGCCTCACCTGGTCGAGTTTTCCAAACCTGGCTATGCGCCATATTACGCCAGGGTCACGCCCAGACCGGGCTTTGAACAACAGCTGATAGCCCGACTGAAGACGCTGGAGCAGGAGCGCTGGGACGCGATACCGACGACGATAAAGACCGGTCTCGGTCAGCCGCTAAAGCTGGTGCGCGGAGGAAACGTGAATATGGGTGCTCCACGTCGCCAGAAAGGCCGACGCGCCAACGAAATACAACATCCGGTGAAACTGACGCGAGCATACTACCTCGGCACACACGAGGTCACTAATGCGGATTATCGCCGGTTCCAACCGGAGCATAAGTCGGGCGCAGTGAAAACTACCAGTTTGAACCAGGGCACCCATCCGGTTGTCCAGATAAGTTGGCAGGATGCCGCAAAATTTTGTAACTGGCTCAGCGAAAAGGACGGGTTACCGGCAGCATATATAAAAAAGGACAACAAAATGGTGGCGGTCAGTCCGATGAATACCGGATACCGCCTGCCGAGCGAAGCCGAGTGGGCATTCATGCAGCGATTGTCGAATGACGGCGACAGGATCATGTATCCGTGGGGAGACGCGCTGCCGCCTAAAGATGGCTCGGGCAACTTCGCCGATGTCTCTGCGAGATCGGTTTTATCTGCGGTAATCGCGACATACGATGACAAGTATCTTGCAACCGCGCCGGTGGGCCATTTCGATGCCAACGTGGCAGGGTTTTATGACCTGGCGGGTAATGTCGCCGAATGGGCGCATGACAACTATTCTGCGGACCCACTGGTGGTCGGGCAGCTTACTGTCGATCCGCTCGGACCGGCCAGTGGGGAGTATCATGTCGTCAGAGGATCAAGCTGGACATCGGCCAGCATTAGCGAGTTGCGGGTCGGTTATCGGGATTACGGGAGCGATTCCCGACACGACCTCGGATTTCGACTGGCACGGTATCTCGAATAATCGGAGTTTTGGAAGATGAATAAAAGGGTCTGGAAATTAATCTGCGTGGCATTGGTATCGGCACAATTTCTTTTTGCGCCGCAGCTTGCCGCGCAGGATGAAAATGCCGAGCCATCGCCGGGGCAGGAAAATCAGGATCTGACTCCGTCCGATCTTGCCGGGGAATCGCCCGCTCCCGAGGAATCAGAAATCGAGCGAGATGCTCCGCAAACGATTGATGATCTGGATAGTTTTGTGCCCAGCGAAGAAGTGTCCAGCGACTTGTCCATTTCCTATCCGGTAGATATCTGATCAGGCCAGAGGCAGACATGAAACGACGATTACCAATTGAATTTCTTTACCAGGTATTTTCCCTGATTGTCGCGGTAATCATCGTGCATGCGATCTATGTGTCGATGGTCAGGCCGCAGGCAGACGCCATACTGCTGGAGCGGGAAATCCTGATGGAGCAGGATCCGAACTTCGTTCCAGAACGGTCCCTTTACGTCATCATCAGGGATTTCGAACAGGAAACCTGTTTCATTCTGATGCTTTGGGCATTCGCCTTGATGGGTTACAAGGCCCTGGAAACCAGCAAGGAGCGCAACTTTGTTTTCGAGAATCTCGTTGACGTCGGCGATGGCATGAACATCCTGCCAGAAGATACCCGCGAATACGCCAGATCGCTGCAGGCGATGGACCCTGAGCAGCAGCGCCGGCTCTTGCCACGCGCCTTGCTGACCGCCTTGCACCGGTTCCGCTCAACAAGAAGTATTCAGGATGTTTCCACGGCGGTAAAAATTATTTGCGATACGGAGTACGAACGGATGGACACCGAGTTATCCATGGTGCGATATCTCGCATGGGCAATTCCGTCGGTCGGTTTTATCGGTACCGTACGCGGTATCGGGCAGGCGCTGGGCCGGGCTAACGAGGCGGTTGCTGGCGATATTAGCGGCGTAACCCAGTCGCTTGGCATCGCCTTCAATTCAACTTTCGTCGCGCTCGTTATCAGCATCGTTGTGATGTTTCTGCTGCATCAGTTACAGGAAGCACAGGAGCGGCTGGTTCTCGATTCGCAGAATTATGTCGATGAGAATCTGATCCGTTACCTGCAGGTTCGTTAAACCAGGGGAAGTCATTGTCTGAACTTGTACTGGATATAAACGATATCGGCCTGGCCGTTAGCGATGGCGGGAAAACGCTGTTGTCCAGCCCGGCCTGTGCGGTACTGAATGGCAACAAAATTGCGGTCGGCAAAGAGGCGTTTCAAAGGTCCAGGCTCAGGCCCTTGTGGACAAACAGCCGATTCTGGAGCCGTCTCAATCAAGAGAAACTGGCAAACCCATCCGGTCGTTTTCAAACCAATGCGGATTTGGCGCACGCGCATCTCGAACACATCTGGCATAAGTTGGCAGGACGCGCCGACAGCGGCCTGCTTATCGTGGTTCCAGGCACCTGGAATCAGGAGCAGATGGGTCTGTTACTCGGGATTACCGCGGATTTGAAAATTCCAGTCAGGGGGATGATCGATAGTGCGGTTGCAGCTGGCGTATCTTTGGAACCGCTCCTACCGTGCCTGCATCTCGACCTGCAGCAGGGAAAATTCGTACTGACCGAAATGCAGGGTGGTCCGCAGCTTTCGCGGTCGGGTGTATTCGTCGTCTGCGAAACGGGACTTTCGGCGATCCGGGACGCCTGGGCCAATATTATTGCCGACGTTTTCATTCGCCAGACCCGCTTCGACCCCATGCACAAGGCAGAGACCGAGCAACAACTATTCAACAAGCTCGGTGGCTGGCTGGCGGAGATCGAATCCAGCGGGAGCGCGGCCCTGGAAATGGACGCGGGTGACAAAACCTATACCGTGCAGTTGGCCGGCGATCAGCTTTTGCCGGCGAGTTTGTCCGTCTATCCGCAAATCGTCCAGCAGATCAGGCCCCGCGCCAAGGGCATACTTGCGCTCAGTCACCGCCTGGCTGATTTCCCTGGCCTGAAAGACAGCCTCGCCCTGATCGCTGGCCTTGAGCTCAAATGGCTGGATGAAAATGCAGCAGCACGCGGGGCGCTCGCCAAGTCCGGCGTATATACGAACGAGCCGGATACTCAGGACGTCACTTTTCTGACCAGCCTGCCGTTATCTGCTGGATCTTCGAGCGAGAATGCCCCCGTGGCGCATGATCTGCTGCCAAGCCATCTTCTGTATCGTGCGCGAGCCTATCCGCTTGGCAAGGGATCGCTGGTGCTCGGTGCAGACCCAAAATCGGATGGCAGAACAATCACGCTGGTCGGCATGCTGGATGGCGTGTCCCGAAAGCATTGCACGATAAAGCAGGTAAAAGAGCGGACGACAGTCGAGGATCACTCAAGTTACGGGACCTTCGTAAACGACAGAGCGGTTAATGGTTCCGCGGATCTGGTCCTGGGTGATGTCATTCGCATGGGCTCTCCAGGCGAAACCGCACAATTGATTGGCCTGAGCAAATAACGTGGCGCGCCGGAAGAGAGCGATCAATGTATTTAGTCTGTCCTTCCTGGATGTTATGTCCTGCGGTTTTGGGGCGGTCGTTCTGGTCTTCCTGATCATCAATCACTCCTCCGAAAGGAACAAAATTGAGGTCAATATCGATTTGTTGTCAGAGGTGGCGCGGCTCGAAGAACAGATCCTTGAGGGTGACGATTATCTTGTCGAGGTCAGGAACACCGTCAAGATTCTGCAACAGGAGCACGCTGCTACCGATGGTCTTGCGAATACCATCGAGCAGGACCTGGAAAGAATTCGCGTGGAACTCGCAAGACTCGACCAGGACACCCTCGCGAGAGAAGACAGCATCAACAAATTGAAAACGGATCTGCGGGCAAAGGAAGAAGAACGCCGCCGGCTAGAAGGGGGTATCGAAGAGGACGCGCAGAAAGGCGAAAATGTTCGCTCTTTCATCGGCGAAGGAAACCGTCAGTATCTGACCGGAATGCGGATGGGCGGAAAACGGGTGCTGATTCTTCTCGATGCTTCGGCGAGCATGCTCGACGACACTATCGTCAATGTTATCCGGCGAAGAAACATGCGCACGGAACAAAAACTCGCTGCGAAAAAATGGCGAAGGGCGGTCAGAACGGTGGACTGGCTGACGGCACAGATACCGCCCGGCAGTGAGTTCCAGGTTTATACCTTTAACACTACCGCGACACCGCTGATCGAAGGGACACGCGGCCGCTGGCTGGCCGCGGGAGACGGCAGTGATCTTAACCGCGCAGTAGAGCGCCTGCGTCATGTCGTGCCAGAAAAAGGCACCAGCCTGCATGCGGCCTTTCAGGTGATTAACTCGCTGAGCCCGCGTCCCGACAACGTATTCCTGCTGGTCGATGGCCTGCCGACCCAGGGCGAAAATATCAAGGCGCAGGGCACCATCACCGGCAGACAGCGGGAACGATTGTTCAGGCGCGCATTGAGAATCCTGCCCTCCAATATTCCGGTCAATGTCGTATTGTTTCCGATGGAGGGCGACCCGGCTGCCGCTTCCGAATACTGGCAACTGGCACAGGTGACCAGCGGATCATTTCTGAGTCCATCGCGAGATTGGCCGTAGGAGAACCCGTATGCGTAGTCGCAGACACATAGAAGGAGCCAGCCTCGCATTTCTTGACGTCATCGCTTGCGGATTTGGCGCAGTTATCCTGATGCTGATCCTGACAAAAGTGTTTGAGCCGGTCATCATTGAAGAAACTGCGATTGAACTCGCAGGGGTGCTCGAAGAAAAGCAACGCCAGCTTTACGATATTCGTGGCGAGACCAGCATCCTCAACCGCGAGATGATTTCACGCGAGGACCAGTTATCGGTCGCGCGGCAACGCATTGCACGCCTGCAGGCAGAATTGTCACGAATCCAGGGGCAGTTTTCCGCATCCCGCCAGGATGCCGAGTTAAACAATATTATCCAGGGCAAGTTGGCCGATGCGAGGCAGTCCCTTACCGCGGAAATGCGCCGTTTGTTGGCTCAATACAGCGAGATAAAAGACAACAACATAATCGGCGGAATCCCGGTCGATAGCGAGTACATCATTTTCATTATCGACACCTCGGGCAGCATGTATAACTATGCCTGGCCCCTGATGCTGGAAAAGTTTCGCGAAACGCTGGAGATTTATCCGCGGGTCAAGGGCATACAAGTCATGAACGATATGGGGCAGTTCATGTTCAGCCGCTATGCTGGTAAATGGATTCCCGATACACCGGGGAGACGCCGCGCAATCCTTGACCGGTTGCGCACCTGGACCGCGTTCAGCAATTCGAGTCCTGTCGAAGGCATCACAAAGGCGATCTCAACCTTCTATTCTCCCGATAAGAAGATCAGCCTGTACGTTTTTGGCGATGAATTTACCGGTCGTTCTATCGACGCGGTGCTGCATACGGTCTCCCAGATCAATCGGGAGGGCCGCGACGGGAAAAGACTGGTTCGGATCAATGCGGTCGGTTTCCCGGTTCAATTCATCAGGCCGACCAATCTGCAAACCACGGGGATCAGGTTTGCTACGTTAATGCGCCTGATGTGCGAACAAAACGGGGGCACATTTGTGGGCCTGCCTGATCACCGAACCTGAATGTCAGTCTGACAGCAATCGGTCCAGTGTCGCCGTAACCTGCTCTACCCGTATTCGGTCCATTGCCTTCGGGGAATGAATTCTCTTGCCCCATTTTGCATCCGTAACCGAGAGCCCGGATTCCGCATGCAGTGCGCCAGGATATTCGTTGATTAACCACTCCCTACTGAGGTATGGCGCCGCACGGTCCGGGTTGGTCGATGCGAACAGGCCGATGACTGGCGTACCGACCGCCGTTGCCATATGACCAGGCCCGGAATCCGGACAGATCAAGGCGCTTGCCTTGCTCAGGATCGCCAGCAGCTGGCGAAGATTGGTCTTGCCGACCAGATTGACCGGCTGATTCCTGCAGTGGCCGACGATATTTGCGGCGATCGCTTTCTCCTCCTTTGAATCCCCGCCGGTCAAAAGCACGCCGACTTGCCAGTGATCGGCGGCGTGATCGGCAACGGCCGCATATCGTTCTGGCAGCCAGTTGCGGTAGTTTATCCGGCGGCCGCGCATCAGGCTGCTGCACGCGGAGATCACCACGAACGGACGGTCCGCGGGAGTATGCTGGCTTGCAAACTCGAAATCCTGATCGGACAGGGGTATATCCCAGCGTATGGATCGCTGCACGACACCCAGTTTCTCGGCGAACCCGAACAACGATTCCATAACGTGCTGCCGGTTATGTGCCTCGATCTGCTCATTGCAAAAAACCCATTGCAGATCTCTTGCCCTGTCTCTGTCAAAGCCCAGACGCCGATCGGCCGTTACCTGCAGGCTTGCCAGATTGGCTCGCATGGACGGATGCATGTGCAATAACAGATCGAATCGCCTATTTCGAAGCGTTCGACGAAGCTCGCGTAAAGCATTGAAACCTTTAGATTTATCCAGAACAAGAAATTCGATATCCGGGATGCTGCCAAGCAGGCCGAATTCTGTACTGCCTATGATCCAGGTGATTCGGGTATCCGGCCATGCATCCTGCAGCGTACGAATGACAGGCAAAGTGTGACAACAATCGCCAAGCGCCGAGAGCCTGACTATGCAGACTGTCCTCGGCACCATATTCGAACTGCCGCCGCGAGATTTCACCGGCATTACTCGGCCAAAAATTCTGCCAGTGGCAAGCTTGCCGTAAGCACACGCAACTGTTCGCCAGTTTCAGTCCACGCGAACAACAAATCGCTCCCCGCGCGCAGCATATGCGGGAAGCCGGACGAACGCTGGCTTCCGGTCAAGGCGATTTCCAACGGTTCACCGAGGGTTCCATCGCGAGCCACGGTTCTGATTTTCAGAGCGGCCGTTCGGGTATCCAGTTCATCGAGCCAACTGATCACGGCAAGACCATCGGCCACCCAACTGACATCCACGCGACCCAGCGCCATACCGCTGCTGACAGTTACAGATTCGGAGAAATGCTCGCCACCGTCGTCGGAAAACGCCAGCCTGATTTGCCTGATATTGCCGGCACCTGTGAACCAGGCGACCACCAGCTTGTCGCGCCGACTGTCTATCGCCGGTCCGTTGACCGGACAGCCGGCGATTTGCCAGCCGTCTTTCGCCACCAAAGCGGGTTCGCTCCAGCCGCTCTCGGTCAGCCGGATTATGCTTATGTCGCGATTCTCGTTCTCATCCCGGTCGCGATAAACCACCGCTACGCCATCGCTCAGAATCGCCAGGTCGGTCTGGCAGCAATCACAGACAAGTGAATCCAGTTCGGTCGATTCGAGGACCTGACCGCTGCCATCGATCGTGGCCCAGCGCAGAGACATACCGTTATGGGCAGACTCGGCGGGCATCTGGCTCGTACTGTGGGTCTCCCCCGGAGCGGTATTCCGGCCGTCCAGCCAGACCGCGCCGAGGGTATTGCCCAATGCGATCATGCTGACAAAGCCGTGCTCGGTCGGGGTGCCGTCATCGTGCGGGCTGACTGCCGGTCGCCAGACCACGCCATCGCCAGAAAAAGCCATTTTCACGTCATATGCGTAGGTCCCGCCCGGCTTTTTCTGCAGCCAATGGGCTGCCCAAAGATCGCTATTGATGCGGGTTACTGATGGAAAATCCGCCCAGTTTACAAACCAGTCATCACCGCTTGCCACGGTCTGCGGCCGGGTCCAGGACTGATCTTCATACACCGAGTAGCGCAATGCAGCTTTGCCGTCGGATGATTCGAGCCAGCTCAAAACAACCGTGCCATCCGGACCGGCCTGCAAATGCTGCTCGGCGCTTCCGGCGGCGGCGGGCGATTCGACTGGCGTGACCAGCAATTTAGGACCCGGCGCCTCGCCGGTGCAGGCTCCCAGGGAAGCGATCAGGAGCAATATTGCCAATAGTTTTTCTGCGCGCATCCAGATTCCTCGCGACAATGACTGATACAGGCAGTATTCTAGCAAAGAGCGATGGCGAAACGAACAATCGCAGGAGCGGCCGGTCCGGCCGCCCCGGCATCCGATAAGGTATTTCCTCACAGGCTTTCTATGCTTGTGCGGGGAGAAAAGCTGGGAGAGTCAAGATGAACTGGAAACTGATTTTTGTGGGGGCATTGTTTATTATGCCGCGGCTTTTTTAGTCGGAATGATTAGCGGCCCGTTGATTCACCAGGGCGTGCTGGAGGAGGCGTACAATCTTCACGCACAGTTCTGGCGACCGGAACTGAACGAGGAGCCACCCAATGTGGCGGCGCTGATGCCGCTCTGGATCGCCACCGGCCTGATCGGGTCATTTATCATTGCGGGCGTATATGGCGTGGTCCGCTCATCCTTTGGCGGTGATGGTTGGCTTCAAGGCGCCAAGTACGGTTTGGTCCTGTTTCTGATCGGCGTAACCATGAATCTAGGTTGGTCCGGCATATTCAATCTTCCCTATGAGATCTGGGGTTGGTGGACGCTGGAATCCCTGTTCTTTTTTCTCGCCGGCGGTATCGCGCTGGGCTGGTTTGCGGATAAATTCGCCGCCGATTGAACCTGCCGTCCACTGCGTGGACAGATTACCGGACGCTTGGCTACCTGGTTTTTCTTTTCCGAGTAAGAGAAAAAGAAGCAAAAAGAGAGATTGGTGCCCAGGGCGAGACTCGAACTCGCACATCCGTAAGGACACGGCGACCTGAACGCCGCGCGTCTACCAATTCCGCCACCTGGGCAGGCAGGCCTGGCGCGATGCGCCACGAAATGAGGCGCGCACTTTAATGCACGCGCTAAATACTTGTCAATCTGCCTGTAGCTTGTCAGG
>JAPUGL010000049.1 GCA_027292775.1 Gammaproteobacteria bacterium
TGTTGTTTTCGGTAACGCTCTTGCCGACGACCCCCCAGGTAACGCCCTTCGGGCTCAGGAAATCGTTTTGTGGGTCGGTAATGACCAGCGCCGTACGGGCTCTATCGATCTCCATGCCGGGATCCGGCAGCGCTGCGTTGATGGTTGTCGTTGTGCCGATTGCTGCAAGAACTACAGCGAGTATGGTAAAATGTGCTTTCATGGTTCTCTCCATTGGTTCAGGTTTGTTTTTTCAAATACCGATTCGCCGTTCCTCGGCTGTAATCGGAATATCGTTTGCACTCATGTCGCGACGATTCATGTAACCGTCCGCGTCGAATTCCCAGTGCTCATTGCCGTGCGTGCGAAACCAGCAACCGGTTTTAGAGTGTTGCCACTCATACTCAAAGCGCACCGAGATGCGGTTGCCGGAATAAGCCCAAAGCTCTTTCATCAGACGGTAGTGAAGCTCTTTTGACCACTTCCTTTTTAGAAAGTCTTCGATTGCTTCACGGCCCTGGAAAAATTCATCGCGATTTCGCCAAACGGAATCGACTGTATAAGCCTGCGCCACTTTCTCCGGATCGCGTGAATTCCAGGCGTTTTCGGCTGCCTTGACTTTTGCCAAAGCGGATTCGCGGTCAAATGGTGGGAGAGGAGGTCGCTGCATAGTCTGGACTCCTCAAACGGCGGCATGTTGCTGATGGGTAACGTAGGCAGCAAGTGCCTGAGGTGCTTCTGCCAGCGTGCCGTCTTCGAAAGCGAGATATGCTTCCAGTGCGTCGTACTGGTCGATGACAGGTATCGCGCCGTAGTTTGAAGCGGGAAAGTTTTCATCCAGAGCGATCCTCATATCGGTTGCGGTAATTACGGTCGGGTCGAATTTACTTAACATGTCGTTTCTCCGGTGTCGGTATCGATTTCGTGGCCGTCGCCTTCCGCAGCCTGGGCAGTAATCCATGGCGAGGACGTGATCAGTCGGATCATGCGATCCAGGCGATCATGCTGATCAACAACGATGCGTAAGCGAGTCCCAGAACGATGATGCTGTTCTCAATCTCGTATTGTGTTTGCTCGTGCATCATCGCTGGTCTCCGTTAGGTAAAAAGGGTGTGTTGTTTGGTACTTGTATTGCAGAAACCGTGCCAACTATTGAAAGTCAATGAATACAATGGCTTACGGCTATACATGTACCGCAAGAACTTGAGGTCATCAGAAAACTGTGGTCTAATCCTCAAGAACCTGAGGGAATGAAGACGATGAGCAAGAATTTCAGACGGCTATTTCAAGATTCACCGTCACTGCTATTGGTTTTGGACGAAGCACTTGTTTGCCGGGACCTGAGCAAAGCATGGCGAGACCGGCTTGCATTACCACCGACGGCTCAGGTGCCTATATCGGCAGCAGAATTGTTTGATCCTGCGGACGATTCGGTGTCGCTCGATCAATTGAGGGCTGTGGTCCGCGACGGTAGCGCGATAGTTGACGCCAAAGTCGGCTTGTTGACGGCGGATGGAACGATTCAGGCACGGATGGCGGCGTGGCGGTTTCAGGACGCTGACAACGAGAACCCGCTCTTAATGGTAGTTGCCACGGATATTGGTGAATTCGATCGAACACTTGCGGAATTTTCGCAGCTACAGACAGTGCACCAGCTGATCCTCGACGCAGCGGGGGAGGGCATATACGGGCTGGATAGTGCGGGCAGAACAACCTTCGGTAATGCCGCCACTACCGAAATCCTGGGCTGGCAAATTGATGATGTACATGGTCGATTGGCTCATGATATGCACCATCATTCGCATGTTGATGGTTCGTCATACCCTCGTGAGGAATGTCCGATTTACGCGGCATTAAAAGACGGTGAGGTTCACAGGGTCGATAGTGAGGTGTTCTGGCATGCAGACGGATCTGCCATTCCTGTCGAGTATACGAGTACGCCAATAATGCAGGATGGCAGGCCCACCGGCGCAGTGGTTGTTTTCCGTGACATCTCAAAGCGCAAGGAAATCGAGCGCCAGCGCGAAGCAGCCTATGAGGAAATCAAGGGCTTGAAGGAGCAGCTCGAACAAGAGCGCGACTATCTTCGCGACGAAATCAATGTAACCGTCAATTTTGGCGAAATCATCGGTGAGAGCCAGGCACTGAAGCGCACGCTCGCGCAAATAGAGGCGGTTGCCCGGACGACGGCCAGCGTCTTGATCCTTGGCGAGTCCGGCGTGGGCAAGGAGATGATTGCCAGGGCGATCCATACGAAAAGCGATCGTGCCGACAAGCCATTGGTGAAAGTAAATTGTGCGTCAATCCCGAAGGACTTGTTCGAAAGCGAGTTTTTTGGCCACGTACGCGGTGCCTTTACAGGTGCCCACCAGGATAGGGTCGGCCGCCTTCAGCTTGCGGACGGTGGCACCCTGTTTCTTGACGAAGTGGGTGAGATTCCGATGTCCCAGCAGGGGAAACTGTTGCGGGCGCTTCAGGAAGGCGAATTCGAGCGTGTTGGGGACGATAAGACAGTCAGTGTGGATGTGCGTGTCGTTGCGGCTACCAATCGGGATTTAATGGACGAAATAAAGGCCGGGCGATTTCGAGAAGATCTCTTTTATCGTCTCAGTGTTTTTCCGGTGGAAGTGCCGCCGCTTCGCGATCGACTGAATGATGTTGCACCGCTTGCATTTCGTTTCCTGGAACAAATTTGTCGGGAACTCGGGCGCGAACCATTGCGAATGACGCAGAAACAGCTATCTGCCCTGAAACAACATGATTGGCCTGGAAATATCCGCGAGTTGAAGAATGTCATTGAACGCGCAGTGATCTCATCCACCGGCGGCCGTCTCAGGCTGGATCTTGCCATGCCAAATGTAAGCGCAGAGACATCAATGTCCACCGAGCAATCCGCCGCCGAGTTGCCGGAATTCATGACCATCGCAGAATTCAAGGACCTCGAGAAAGCGAACATAGCTGCAGCGCTGAGGCACGCAGATTGGAAGATCTGGGGTCCGGACGGTGCTGCGGAGCTCCTGGGGATGAAGCCTTCAACGCTGACTTACCAAATGAAGGCGTTCGATATTGTTAAGCACAGATAAGCGGGGGGCGACAAGACGTGCTACGGACCGTGGCGACCCTGCTTTTCGTCCGGTAACTTATGACGACCCTCTATTTGGACTTACGCCACCCGCAGCACGCGCTGGCGAAGTTGTGCTCGTGCATCACGCAAGGCGGTGCGCAGTCCTTCCTCGATAACCGGGTGATAGAAAGGCATCTCGAGCATTTGCTCGACGGTCATGTTTGACTGGTGCGCCCAGGCCAGAAGATGGCCAAGGTGTTCGGCACGCGGGCCAAACATTTCAGCGCCCAGGAATCGCCCATCATCCGGATCTGCGTAGATCCGCAGCAAGCCTTGATTTTTGAGCATCACGCGGCTGCGACCCTGATCTTCAAAGGAGACTTCGCCAACTACAATGTCTTGGTCCGATAACTCGCCGTAGCGGCTGCCCACCATGGCAATCTGTGGATCGGTAAAAACGATGCTCAGCGGCGAACGTCTTAAGCCCTTTTTTATCTCCGGATATCGCCCGGCGTTATCGCCGGCAATGCGCCCTTCATCGGATGCCTCATGGAGCAGCGGGCGATCGTCGTTGACATCACCGGCAATGAAGACATGAGACTGACCGATC
>JAPUGL010000005.1 GCA_027292775.1 Gammaproteobacteria bacterium
GAATTTCAACCCGCTGGCGCGCGAACATTCACGCGCCTATTACGCGGCGGTACAACTGGGTATTGCGGAGCAAATCTCGATACCGTTTTTCCGCGAATTTCACACCAACCGAAATCCGCTGAACACACCGGATCGGCTTGCCAAGTTCTTCTCCGGATTCGGTATCAGCGAGGAAGATTTTCTCAAGGCTTTCAACTCCTTCGAAGTGGATTCCAGGGTTCGCCAGGCAGACAAGCTGACCCGGCGTTACCAGATCAGCGGCGTGCCGGCAGTGGTCATCAATGGCAAGTACGTATCGGGCGCCGACAAGGCCGGCGGCTATGAAAACCTGATCGCGCTGATGGACGACCTGGCGGCGCAGGAAAAAAGCGCGCGAAACTGAACAGACGCTGCTAAAAGAGGAAAACGCCCGCCGCCTGAAGCGGGTGTTTTTGTTTGCCACTGCTGTAAAAAACCGGTCAGGCGAGACATAGCTGCTCCCGGTTTCTGTTAGCTAAGGCCGAAAAAAGAACCCGGATAATATTGGCTAAGCCGCTGTCATCAGCCTGACAATCAGCGTCAGCCACAGCGCAATCAGCACCAAACAGCCAAGAACGAAAACGCGAAAGCGGTGCATCACCTTGTTGCTGGTCAGGTGTATAGAGCTGTGGATATAACGTAGCCCCACATAGGCCCACGCCAGCGAGAGCGTCAAGACACCAGTCTGGCCGGTCTGCAGTATCAGCATGCCGGCCACATAAAAAAGTACCGGCATTTCGTAAAGATTGATCACATGGCGCGAGATCACCCGCAGATTCTCGGGCTCTTCGTAACCGGTGTAACTTTTGAAATATCGCGGATTAATTTGCCCGCTTTTGGCAGCGGTAAAGCGCAAGTAGGCCATACGAAAAACTACAAAAATAGTTAACGAAAACATCGCAAACATCGGATAAATGATTTCCATACGCTGATCCTTTCATTTCAAGGGGAACCGAATTTTAGACTATTTGCTTAATCACGACATCAAAAAATGGACACGGCTCCGCAGCGCTCACGATGCCATGTCAGTGTCATTTTTGAAAGGCACGAAAAGCCCGCAACAATGTGAATCAATAGTTGTGCGCCGCAAAATCCGTTAATTATCGAAGGATTAAAGCGGTCGGAGACATTGCTATTGTGAATTGCGGGCCGGCGTCAGTCAATTACAACATATTCAAATCGATGGATCGGTTCCTTCGTCACCTGTCGTCTGCAGTTCGACTGAGATACGCCTGGGGCCGGCAGGTTGGTTATCGGGGCACGTAACATCTTTGACCGGGTTCCGCCGCCGTTACCGTTTTTTTTCCCTTTTACAGCGATCAGCTGCATGACATCTACGGCCGCGTGCCCTATATCCGTTACGAGAAAAACCTTTAGCCCGCACGACGGGCAGCACGATGCCGGCGGTCTCCTGCCGGCAAACGTGCCGATTTTATATCGAGCCGCCAGCGCGGCGCCGGCCGAACCGGACCCGCGCCGGCGTCGCTGTTATCTAATCAATTCAGGCCTGGCTAACCGTCATCCGGGTCAGATCCTGACGCTATTCCGGTGCCATCGGCGGAATCTATTCCCGTGCCATCGGCGGAATCAATTCCCGTACCATCGGCGGAATCTATTCCCGTACCATCGGCTGAATCTATTCTCGTACCATCAACGGGTTTGGCAACAATTGGTGACTCTGTTTCACATGCAACCTCATTACCGTCCGCATCAACACAGACCGCTGGATCGGGTTCCTGACCGCCGACTGGTCCGACGAACAGGACAATCGTGGCAACAATAACTCCGCTGATTAACGTTTTGGCTTTTTTTTTCATTCTCGCTTCTCCCCTTGCGGTGGTGATCCCAAACTCAGGCCTTTGCCTGTTACCTCCCAGTCTAGACGATTTTTCACCCTCCGCACCAGACTGGAGGATTTGGGCTCCTGATTTCCGAATTACCCCAAACTGCGTTTTTCTGACTCACAGAAAATGGCATTAGCCCTTGCCATTGTCTAGACTTCATTTTCCTTGCGCCAAATCGAAGGATCGGAATGCCATCAAGGCTTGTCAGATTCCTGATGTATCTGCGCCGTCGCCGCGTTTTTCGAGCGACCGTTGCACATATAGTCGGGACATGGCTGTTGCTGCAGATCTTCGGCGTTGGATTCGTCGCCTTTGGCATACCCGAAACGGCATTACGGTTTGTTTTATTCGCTGCTATTCTCGGTTACCCGGTCACGATATTTTTTATCTGGCGATATGAAGTCAGCGCAAAAGGTATCACACGAGCCAGTCCAAAAAGCGGCGGCCGATCCGACATGTCTGATCTGTCACTAAACCGGTCCGATTATTTCACCATCACTGCATTGCTAGTAGTTGTCGTAATCATTGGCCTCGGAATGTTCAGAAAAGTCGTTGAACTACCCTCACAATCTACCGTCCGGGAATTCGTTCAGGCCGCACCTGTGAATTCTGTAGCCGTGCTTCCATTCGTCAACATGAGTGACGACCCCGGTAACGAGTACTTCAGTGACGGCATCACTGAAGAACTTCTTGACCGTTTGGCAAAGCTTGAGGAACTTAGCGTTGCAGCCAGAACTTCGTCGTTTTTCTTTAAAGGGAAGGACCTGCCAATCTCCGAAATCGCAGCAAAACTAGGCGTACGAAATATTGTCGAAGGCAGCGTTCGCAAGTCCGGCAACAGCGTAAGAATAACCGCCCAATTGATAGATGCCGACCGTGGGTTTCATCTTTGGTCTCAAACCTACGATCGAGAACTCACCGATATATTTGCCATTCAAGACGAACTGGCCAACAGCATCGTCCACGAGCTTTCAAACTTGCTAGGGGCAGGCCAATCTATTGCGCCAGCCCACCCGTACACTCCGACAGAAAACATCGATGCTTACGATCTGTTTTTGCAGGGACAGCACCAGCTTCTATTGCGTGGCGAACAGGCTATTCGGCGGAGCATAGATCTGTTTACCAAGGCCATAACGATGGATCCCGAATTTGCGCGAGCCTACGAATCTATCGCGACGGCCTACGCCATTTTGCCCGAATACACGGACGAATCGGCAATCGAAGCCTATGCTGTTGCGACCGCGCACGCAACCCGCGCAATCGAACTGGAACCATCTGCGGGTGGTCCTCATGGTGTGCTGGGCTATATGAATATGCGGCGCTGGCGCTGGAAGATTGCTGCGCCACAGTTCAAACGTGCTCTCGAGCTGGACAAAAACAATGCAACGATCAACCAGTGGCACTCAAACTATCTGAACGACGTGCTTTTTGGTGCGGATGCACTGATAGCAGCGCAACAAGCGCACAAAATTGACCGCGCATCCCCGGCTGTCAATGTTGTGCTTGCATTCAATTACGTGCTGTCGGGAAGCGAATACAATGAGCTGGCTTTGAAACATAGTGCCGCTGCAAAGGAATACGGTTACGCCGGCTTGTTCGATGATCACATGAGTTTTGTCGTCAGGCTGCGTCGCGGAGAATTTGAACAGGCGGCCAAAAAACTGGTCCGGGCATATCAAGAGGCGGGCAAAGACAGCTCGTGGATTGAACGATTTACTGACGCCATGCAGGATCCGGACAAGATTCCGCAAGCTCTCGAGGCGCTAAAGTCAGCGCAATCCGACGGTACCGCCACAGATGGTGATCTGTTTTTTCGCTATGCATTACTGGGTCAGCCAGACGGGTTTTTCGCGCTTGCAGCCAATCACATTGACGATCAACGCCTGCCATACGTATATACATTGCTGCCCGAGGCCGGCCGGATACGTTCGGACCCGCGTTTCGCCGGATTACTGGAAAAAATCCATCTTATAGAGTTCTGGCGAGAAAACGGCTGGCCGCCAGTGTGCCAGCCGCTGGCCGATTCGGTGCGATGCCAGTGATTCATTACTTCTAGCAACACCGAACACCCTGGCGAAGGTTTTGCCTGCGCCGGCTTGGCGGGCGTATGCTGCGGCAATTACTTATCGACCCTCTACTCTCCGAAGCGCAATATTTCATCTCGGTATATGTTCCCGCGAGATATTGCTTTGCCTACCACAAACGAGATTACTGACAGGCTATTTGAACTGCGCAATCGCTATGGCGCGGCGCAGTCTGGTGAAAAACTTCGCCTGCTGAAAGCCTTCAAGATCTCCCGCCGCATTTCAGCAAAGCAGTTAAAGAAATTACACGCCGGTTTGTGCTTTATCCGCGCATTCCCGGATTCCAGGAAGCACTACCGGCTCGCCACAAAGCTCCTCGACAACTTCTCGGGGTTGATCGCAAAACTACCCTCGGCAACCCGCCGTCGTCTCGATGACAGCGGGATTGCGGGAACGCGCATTCACTATCGCAAGGAAACAATGTCGTCCTGATATTGAACAGGCAGTTCTCCCAGTGGTGTGCGAGACAATCGCGTTCGACGCCGCTCGCGGAACAAGGCAGTCATGTCTGCGCTGGTGGTGTTGACGACAATCAGCCTGGTTTCGTGCGTCTTGATATTGCGGCCGCGGTCACTCATGAACAGCAAGCTGACCAGGAGGTGCTCGGGCGTTACCCATTCAAACCAGGGAATCGATCTTTCCTCATTTTTCGAAAATTTGAAAACAGGAACTATCTTCTGCGCGCTGATATCGAATATAGCGACTGTATATATATTTTGGTTGTTGACGCGCGCAGCCAAAAATTTGCCGCCAGGAGAAATTTCGAGATCGGTAAACATCGGCAATTCCGCAAAGTCCGCAACTGTCGGTGCGGCAAGAGTTGAGTTGCTGAGCAGGCTCAAAAAACCAATACCGATGATTAGTATTGTCATCAACAAGGGTTTCTTTGCCATCGCAGGGTGCTTCATATCTCGCCACTGTGCCGATATTGATGTCTGCACTATAGCCACGGTCAGACTGAATATAGTCTGATCAAACCATAGCAGATTGCGCGGATAACCGCCGAATCGGCGATATATCCCGCGGATTGCTGTACGCTTCCGTCTCAATAACAACGAAGAGGAAAGGGTTATGAACTTCCTGAGTAGCTTGGCTCCCTATGTACACTGGGGCCTGCGCCTGTCGCTGGCCGCGACCTTCCTTTATCATGGTTGGGGTAAATTTCCGATCGTGGAACCGATGATGGGCATGCCCGTCGCCGCCATCTGGGTCCTGGCTCTTAGTGAAATCGCTGCTGGAGTGTTGTTGATCGCCGGCGCATTCGGCAAGGAGATACTCACCCGTCTCGGCGCCTTGATTGTCATCGTCGTCATGATCGGCGCCATCGTGATGGTCCATGCAAAGAACGGCTTCAGCGTCATGAATGGCGGTATGGAGTTTCAACTCCTGATGCTGATGACTGCCTTGTACCTGGCCGCGAAGGGCAACGACGCCTAGACAAGCGCGTTTCGTCAAACCTGTAACCCCTGCCTTTGGAGGGCGATTGGGCATCTAAAAGTAATTGTTATTGTTGAAATAACTGGAGACGCCCGCGGACATAAGCGTCTAACAAGTCATAACCGGTCCGAAATGATCACGACAATTTTCCGGCACTCGCTGGTTGCGGCTTGCCCGCCAATTCGCTACAGACACGACTGACTTTCGTTCACCTCCACGCGCGGTTCGTCCCTGTCGGCGTTGTGCTTAAGGAACTCGCCAGGTAGTCAGCGGTCTACGATAGAGTCGCCAACCAGGCCAAGTCACTCGATATGAATGACTAACTCGGACCTCTTGGTCGCCGACGCCTCACTATCGTATAGCTGGGGGGTGCTGCCATGAAAATGCACTTGACCCGACGGGAAACGCTTAAACTATTGGCAGCAGGTGCTGCAGGGTTGATGATGCCCGCCGTGCCGGTTTTCGGAGCCATGCGCAAAAGCGTCGAATACCGCCGTCTCGGGCGCACCAATCTGCAAGTGTCTGTCGTCGGGTTCGGTAGTTTGTCCATCGGGCTGGCCAGTACCGAACAACAACGTGTAGGCCAGTTGCTCAACCAGGCCCTGGATAGGGGCCTGAACATCATTGATACAGCCGAGTGTTACGGACATCCTGACAAAAACCATGCCGAGATTCTGATCGGCAACGCGATCGGATCACGACGTGACGAATACGTGCTGAGTTCCAAAGTCGGCCACGAGAATGGTCATTTCGGGCAAGGCAGTGACTGGTCCTCGGCGTCTATACATCGAACCATCGATCGAAGCTTGAAGCGACTCAAGACGGATCACCTGGATATCGTTCATTTGCACGGCTGCTCGGTGGAGATACTCCGGGCTGGTGAGGTTATCGAAGCACTGAAAAAAGCCCGCCAAGTCGGCAAGACCCGGTTCCTGGCCTACGCCGGAAGCGGTGAGCGGGTCCGTTATGCCATCGAGTCGAACGAGTTCGATGTTGTGCAACTCACGCTCAATGTCTTTGAGCAGAACGCTATCGACGATCTGCTGCCATTGGCTCAGAAACGGGACATCGGTGTGATCGCAAAGCGCCCCATTGGCAATGCCGTCTGGCGATTTCCGGAACGGCCCGAATGGGAGTGGTACGCAGAATACTGGGATCTCATAAAACCGCTGGATTACCCGTTCTTCAAAGGCGATGCACTCGCCGACCCCGGACCGGAAGGCGCCGCTGGCATGGCGCTGCGTTTCCTGACCAGCACGCCCGGCGTGCATACGGCCATTGTCGGTACTACCAATCCCGGCCGCTGGACCCAGAACAATGACAATGTTACGGCCGGACTGTTATCCGCCGAACAATATGGGGCCATTCGGGCCAACTGGCGAGCCCTGGCAGGCGAAAAACGCGAGCTTGGCTGATGCCGGTTGAAAACCACCTGGAAAAGGCGCTCAACCGGACGCCTGACGGCGCTGATTAGCTTCGTATATTGGGAGACAAGACAGTGTGGCAATCCGCGAAAGTGTTTTCATTGCTCACAATGACGCTGTTGATTACCACCGGCGGAACAGCACAACTCGCGGACACGAGCTGTCCAGCTACGCCAAAACTAGAGATTGTTTCCGCAATAGCGCCGGCTGCAGGCGCCTATCCGGTGTGGGTTGTGGATGGATCCTACGGCCGCTGGCCAGGTCCGGACGCCGCCGTCAAGACCGCCTGGATATTGGCAAGGGATAACCCGGGCGATTTGACCGTTGAAGGTAGGAAACTCGATGGCGACGGCCAGGCACTGTTTAGATTGCCTGGCAGCGCAGATTTATCCGATCGGCTCGTCATCGCCAACGCTGACACGCAGCAGATGATGCCGGGCGGGATCGAGCCAGATGCGTTGCACAAGTATTCCTTTCGGTCCAGTGGGGTTGTATACCCGAGCGCCGGTTGTTGGGAGTTACTGGTGCACTACGGTAAATCTGAGAGTCGTATCGTAGTGGAACTCACTGATCAGCCATGAGGTTGGTGCTGCCAGGTTTTGAAGAAAGCCTGGGCCAGCTGCACAAAATGTGTCTTAAGTGCAAAAGTGTTACCTATGTCTCCGGTATAAGGCGTAAACCATGTGACCGGTATGGACCCCTTTCCAATGTGTCCGAGAAATTGGAGTCAACCCCGTGTGGCCATCGGCTCGTAAGGCCTGTCACTGTACAAGATGAGCATTATTGTCCTAATATAGGATTTGCTTCGCATATGAAGCGAAAATATAGGGGGTGACGCTATGAAGCGAATTTCAATAGTCTTTGCTTCGGTAGTTCTGGGGTTACTTACCAATATTGCATTCC
>JAPUGL010000050.1 GCA_027292775.1 Gammaproteobacteria bacterium
GCTGATATGCTGCGAACGATGAAACAAGTCGATCGCCTTTTCATGTTCGCCATTTTTTTGCAACAGGCGACCCGCGTCGTTAATCGCCTCTACCAGCCGGGCATCATAGATACCGCCATCCCTTTCGATCAGGTCTATGGCGCGCCCGATGGACTCTTGCGCCTCCCGGTCAAGTTGCAATTTTTCCTGGATGTCCGCCAGATTGATCACGGGCCCGATCAAGGCCGGGTTATATGGGTCTTCCGGGCTATCTTCCTGCTCAACTGCGAACAACGCGTATTCCAACGCTTCGGGATAACGTTCGCCGACAGCCATTTTCTGCGATTCGTCGATTAACTCGTCGGTGGCAAGATTTTCCGGCTGGGGAATGGACGACACAACGATGCCGTCCTCTTCATCGTCGGAATTCGATGCTGCCTGGTCTGCTGCCGGTGAAGAATCCAGCACGGGGTCGGGCGGTGTTTGCGGGGTGCTTTGTATTGATTCTGCAAACACCTTTACTTCCGCAGGTGCCTGATCGACCGAGTCGACCGCTTCTGTGGATACCGGATCTGCCTGGGGCTCGTCCTGGGCATGGGCATACGCGGGCAGGAGGAGAAAAAAGACGGCGAGTGCCAGTCGCGATACCGATAAAGATAAAAATTCTGTTTTTGTCGCGAAAATCACTTAACAGCCGAGTGCCTCTCAAATGAAGACGAGTACAGGAATCCGGCGGCTGCGGGGTCAGGGAAAAACCGCCCCCGATGACTTCATGCTTATCGCCTCTTGGTCAAAAAAGATCAAGAAACAGGGTTTATCTTCCGCTAGGTCCGCCTCGCATGTTTATCATAGTCCCGATCGCATCTTCAAGCGTCCGATGCCGGCTCAGCTCCTCATCGGTCATGACTCCCACCGGGGATAACGTGTTCGCATTCGGATTGTCCGGGTCAACGGTACGCTTGAGGCGCGAACCCGTGATTTCCCGAGTCACAGTTTCAACCTGCTTCTCCGCGGCAACTTCCTGTTTCACTGTCGGTTCGAACGGGACCGTGCTGGTCGCACAACCTGTAACAAACACCGCAATTGCGCAAATGGTCAACGTTGATACCAATTTCAATATTCTCTCCACTACCTTGACCTCGCTTTCGACTTTTCCAGTTGATCGCTGGCGGGTGTATTTCACCCGCTAACTAAAGTGACCCGCCGAGCACCGCAAAAGTTCAGAGTCGCTTATGCTGCGGCGCGACATCATGAACAGCGCCCTGCTCGGTGGCATCCTCTTTTTTTACACTACCCAGTTCCCAAGAGGCAAATGATACACCATTGCGTCAGAATCACCGGAGTCTGGCCTGCACCAGGAACAAACTGCGGCTACCACTTGATGGGCAGCCCACGCCGGTATAGTTTCGTGGTTAGAAGATCGGCGTTCGCAACAGATCACACTCGCAACGGTCCAAATACAGTAGACGCTAATCATGATTAGAAAATCGACAAAAGGAAGCATACATAATTCCACTTGCCTGGCGTTACTGGGGGCGTTGGCGGGTTTGTTGCTGGCATCTTGCGCATCCAATCCGACCGGTGGTTCCGATTTTGTCCTGATGTCCGAGGAAAAGGAGCTGGAACTAGGCGCCCAGTTACACCCGCAGATAATCAAGCAATATGGCATTTATCAAGACCAGAGATTGCAAAACTATGTCAACGACATTGGCCAGAAACTGGCCGCTGTCAGTCACCGGCCAAGCATAGAGTACCGTTTTACCGTTCTTGACGATGACCAGGTCAACGCATTTGCGACGCCCGGTGGCTATATTTATATCACTCGCGGAATTATGGCTTATCTGAATACGGAGGCGGAACTTGCCGCCATCATCGGGCATGAAATCGCTCACGTCACCGCTCGCCATGCCGTACGCCAGCACGGAAAATCATCGATAGTCGGCGTACTTTCTGCGGTCGCCGGGATATTTACTCCATATCAATCGGGGAGTGCGCTGACCAGTTACATCGGCGGCGCGATGTTGAGTGGCTTCGGCAGGAAGGCCGAGTTGCAGGCTGACGGGTTGGGAGCTGAATACCTGGCAAAAGCCGGCTATGACCCGGAATCCATCATTGATGTACTCCGCGTGATGAAACAGAAGGAGATATTTGAAGTCGAAAGAGCGCGTCAGGAAGGCCGCGATGCACAAGTCTATCACGGTATTTTTGCCACCCATCCCGATAACGACACCAGGCTGCACGAGGTCGTCGGGGCGGCTGACAGACTGCAGGTCAGCCCCAATGCCGTGGTCAACGCGGAAACCTATCTAAGCCATATAAACGGCTTGGTTTTTGGCGAATCCAGTAGAAATCGCGTCATTCGGAAGAACATATTTTATAACCGTAATCTCGGTGTCAAAGTCGCGTTCCCGGAGGGCTGGGCCATTCGTGATTTCGATGACAGAATCATCGCGACTTCGCCGGATGGCAATGCGGCCTTGTATTTCAGTGCATTGGCGATCGATAAACGCGTCGTGCCAAAAACCGTTCTTCGCCTGAACGTGGGCGCCAGAAATATCCGAGATTCCAGCAATACGACGATCGATGGATTGCCTTCGTTTCTCGCAACTTCCGGTTTGTCTGAGTCGGTTTATGGCAATAGGCCAGTGCGTTACGCATTTATTGCAGACACAAAAAGAAGAATCGGATTTATTTTCGCCGGAGCCGGTAGAAACGATCGCCACGAAATTACTGCTGATCCGGAATTCATAAAAGCCATTTTCAGTTTCGACCGGATGGACGCAGCGGATTTTCGCGCGGCGAGACTACCCGTCATATCACTGCTTTCCGCCGACGAGGAATCAAGCTTTGCGAGTCTGGCGGAAAATTCGGTAATCGGTTCGCATGCTGAGGATCAACTGCGTCTGCTAAACAGGACCTATCCGGACGGGGAGCCGGTACCGGGCAATATAATCAAGGTCGTCAGATGAATTCACGGCTCAGATTGTTGTCGAACGAGGGTCCGCAACCAGGACATACGGAATGACACGACAAATTTCAGAAAGTTTTTCCTTTCTTGCCAGGCTTATGTCGTTGCTTTTTCTCGCTTCGTCATTATCCGCGCAACAGCCGGAAGCCGGCGAGATTGACGACGCATTGTGGAAGATTCTCGACAACGCGAGACCATCGGTCGTGACTCTCTTGGCATACGGAGCCAATGGCGGACTGCGAGACATTGGCAGTGGATTCGCTGTGTCCGACGACGGCCTGATCGTCACGAATTTGAAAATTCTTGATGGGACCGTGCGTATCGAAATGTTGATGGCGGACGAACGGACCGAGAATCTGGAGTTGATTGCGCTGACCGATTTAAGCTGGGGTGTCGCCCTGCTACGTGGTGCCGGCGTTCCGCCACCGCTTTATCCTGGCGAGGCCCAGTCGGCAAGAATTGGTGAAGAAATCATTGCGATTGGCAGTCCCAAGGGCGTCAACGTCACTTTGTCCCAGGGAAAAATCGTTTCGCGGATCAGGCATCGTGCTAATAATGGGCTACTACAAATCTCCAATGATTTTAGCCCAGGCATGAATGGCGGCCCTGTTCTGAATATGGACGGAGAGGTCATTGGCATGCTGACATCGGTCGTGCGGTCAGGTCGGCCGGTACACCTGGCAATCCCGGCAAATGTTTTGCAAACGATGATTGCAGCCACCACAAACCGGGCCGCGGAACAAGATCTGAAAAAAGTGCGGGAGCGGATTGCCAATCTGAAAACAGAACTGGACGAAATGCGCCCAGGTTTGGAGGCACAGTGCAGCAGCGACGATTTATCATTAATAGATTCAGTAATAAACAACGCGATCAGATCCGGTGCCGTCGTTTACAACCAGGGAGACCCGCTGGCCTGTTACCGGATTTACGAAGGGGCGAGCTATCAGATGCTCTACCGGCTCAAGGACCGATGCAAGATCGCAAGCCGCTTTCTCGAAAGGACTCTGTTTGAAGCCACGACGGCTCGAGACCCAGGGCAATATGACAGCATCCCCGCGGCCCAGGCCTGGATCATGAGAAGCGCATTTGACTCGTTGACCGGTGACAGAAATAGGCTTCCACTCGGACGAAATACCGACGATAAGCCACCGCCTGCGAGAGAGACGGATACCTAAGGAAGCCTTGATCTATTCATGGGTCGATTCCTGTTGGGTCTGGGATTGGGGCCAGGCTAACAATCCGCTTTGAGCAAACTTGCGTGTTGAATTTTCGTTCGCCAGTACCTCGCGGGCTGTCCCCATCCGCCTGGGCTGCGTATGATTCGCATGACATTGTGATACGGTCTGCCGCGCAGGCCGAGACCTCGCCAATGAACGCAAAGGCCAGCCATGGGTAATTCAGAATCTCGATTCCACACGATGCTTATGCTCGCCGCGTTTATCGTGGTCGTGGCCGGGATGAAAGCCGCGAGCCCGATCCTGGTTCCATTCCTGTTGTCGCTTTTCCTTGCCGTTATCGCAGCCCCACCGATGTTCTGGCTGCGCAATCACGGCGTACCGAACTGGCTCGCCTTACTCGCCGTGGTCGCGATTATCGTCGTTGTTGGTATCGGCCTGGGCGCCGTCGTTAGCCGGTCGATCGGTGATTTTTCGCGCGATCTGCCTTTGTACCAGGCGCGACTGGCGGAGATTTCGAGCGGTCTCGTCAGCCTGATTGATCGTCTGGGCCTGGATGTGTCGACTGAAAACCTTCAGGATCTGCTGAATCCAGGCCGGGCCATGAGTCTTGCGGCCGGTGTATTGGCAGGTCTGGGATCGGTGCTGACCAACGCCTTTTTGATCCTGTTGACGGTTACTTTCATGCTGCTGGAGGCCGGGGGATTTGCCACCAAATTACATATTGCGTTCCCGGGGCCGCAAGGAGCGGTGAGCGCATTTGAAGGCGTCAGCGCCAGCATAAACAAATATGTCGGTCTGAAGAGCCTGATCAGTCTGGTGACCGCAATCCTGATCATCATCTGGTTGACCATATTGGGCGTGGATTACCCGTTGCTTTGGGGTCTGCTTGCGTTCTTTTTCAATTTCGTACCCAACATCGGCTCGATCATCGCTGCAGTGCCGGCCGTGCTTCTGGCGATTGTGCAACTGGGGGTCAGCAGCGCAATTCTGACCGCGGGCGGGTACCTCGCCGTGAACATTTTGTTGGGTAGCGTGCTGGAGCCAAGACTGCTCGGCCGCACGCTGGGTATATCGCCGCTGATCATTTTTCTGTCTTTGGTCTTCTGGGGCTGGGTGCTCGGTCCGGTCGGCATGTTGTTGTCCGTGCCATTAACAATGATCGCGCGGATCATCTTGTCGAGCAGCGAACAGACTCAATGGATCGCGATCATGATGGGCCCTGAACCGGGAGGAACGGTAGCAAAGGAATCACCCGGCGATCAGAAGGCCGGGGAGGAAGACCCGTTACTATCTAGTCAAAAGGATGGCGGAGAATGATGGTCTGGTCGCGTTCGGGACCGGTCGAAATGATGTCCACAGGCGCCGACACCATTGCCTGGATCACTTCGAGGTAATTCCTGGCGTTCTCGGGTAGTTCCGAATACTCGGTAACGCCTGCCGTACTCTCCTGCCAGCCTGGTAATTCCTTATATACCGGCTTACAGCGCTCGAAACTCTCTGCGCTGCATGGCGGGCTGGTCACTTCTTGACCGTCGATCTCATAGCCTACGCAGACCCGTACTATTTCCAGGCCATCCAGCACATCCAGTTTGGTAACACACAGGCCAGATACACTGTTGTTTAGAATCGAGCGTCGCAATGCAACCGCATCGAACCAGCCGCAGCGTCTCGGGCGTCCTGTGGTAGCGCCGAACTCGTCACCGGCCCGGCCCAGGTGCTCACCCGTCGCATCGAACAACTCCGTCGGGAAGGGGCCTGAACCCACTCGTGTCGTGTATGCCTTTACGACCCCCAGTACATAATCGATGTAACGCGGACCAATACCGGTTCCGGTAGCCGCGCCCCCGGCCGTCGTGTTCGAGGAGGTAACAAAAGGGTATGTTCCCATATCCACATCGAGCAACGCGCCTTGCGCGCCCTCGAACATGATGTCGTCTCCCCGATCCTGCATGTCCCCGAGTATGGCTGTCACATCGGCAATCATGGGCCTGGCTCTCTCTCCCAAAGACAGGCATTCATCGAGTGTCTCGGCGTAATCGACGGCCTCGCTGTTCAGGTAATGGCAAAGAACAAAGTTGTGGTAATCGAGTAACACCTCAAGATTTTCGGAGAGCTGCTGCTGGTCAAGCAAATCGGCAACCCGGACCGCACGTCGTGCGACCTTGTCCTCGTATGCGGGGCCTATACCGCGGCCGGTCGTGCCGATCGCGTTTTTTCCACGCGCCCGTTCGCGGGCATGATCGAGCTTGATATGCGACGGCAGGATCAACGGGCAGGCCGGACTTATTTTTAATCGCTCGACTACCGGAACGCCGCGCGCCACCAGTTCGTCGATCTCTGAAAACAAGGCCGGCAAAGACACCACCACACCGTTACCGATCAGGCATTGCACGTTTTCCCGCAAAATACCGGACGGAACCAGGTGCAATACAGTTTTATCGCCATTGATAACCAGCGTATGACCCGCATTGTGGCCCCCCTGGAAACGAACCACAGCCGCCGCGCGCTCTGTCAACAGGTCGACAATTTTTCCCTTGCCTTCGTCGCCCCATTGGGTGCCAATGACAACGATATTTTTGCCCATTAGCTTGTCCATGGCATCACGGCATGCCTTTTATCTCACCAGGTAGAGAATCAACAGACCCACGACGATACTGATCAGGCCGACGCGTCTTAAGAACTCTATCGGAGTGGCCGATAACTGCTGGTATAGCCGTTGCGCCGATTTTGGGTTGGCAAACGGCAACAGACCCTCGATTACCAAGACCAGCGCGAACGCTGTCAGCAAATCCGACCATTGCATTTGTCAGTTCCTGAATGAATCCGAGGCTTATTGCTTGCCGCTGGCTGATTTCAGATATTCGAAAAACTCGCTATCCGGGTCCAGGACCAGCAGGTCGTTGGATCCTCTGAAAGCTGAGCGATACGCTTGCAGACTGCGGTGAAAAGAATAAAATTCCACATCCTGATTATAAGCATTGGCATAAATCGAAGCGGCCTCGGCGTCTCCCTCACCACGGGTGATTTCCGACTGCTTGTAAGCATCGGCCAGCAATATGGTCCTTTCGCGATCGGCATTTGATTTGATTTCCTCGGACCGTTGCGCGCCTTCGGCCCTGAGTTGCTTGGCGATACGGACTCTCTCCTGCCGCATGCGCTCGAACACGGACCCGCTGACTTCATCCGGGAGATCGATACGCTTGACGCGAACATCGATTAACTGGATGCCCAGTTCCGCCGCAACTTTCGTAGTGGAGATCAGCATGGCATCCATAAAATCAGCTCGATCGGCGGAAACAAGTTGTTGAATACTTCTTTCGGCAACGGCCTTGCGCAGGCCGTCGGTAATGATCGATAGCAGGCGCGTAACCGCAACCGGCTCACTGCCACCCGTAGCCCGATAAAAAAGAGCGACGTCGATAATGCGCCATTTAACGAAGAAATCGACCAGCACGTACTTCGTGCCGCCGGTCAAGAACCGCTCCGGCCGTTTGTCGACCGTCATCAGACGTTTTTCGAATTTTATCACGTTGTCGATCGGCCACTTGAAATGCAGGCCCGGCTCATGGTCGGCTTGAATAATTTCACCGAAGCGGAACCTCAGTGCCAGTTCAGTTTCCGTGACCGTAAACAAAGACATGCTGGCGACCAGAGCAACTACCAGCAAAACGATGACACTGCCAATTCCTTTGAAATTCATCGCCTTGTCCTCCCGCTAGCTCGTTCACCATCCCGCTGCGAAGCCTGACTGCCGCTTTCGGCCGCCAAGCCGATGTTGACCGAGCCGCTCACGCCCTGACGATGCCTCTCCAGGAGTTTGTCTACAGGCAGGTATAGCAGGTTTCCACTGCCGGCTGCATCGAGAAACACCTTACTCACCGATCCGTAAACTTCCTGAATCGTTTCCAGGTAAAGCCGTTTCCTGGTCACCTCCGGCGCCCGGTGATACTCGGCCAGCAGCGCGAGGAAGCGACTGGTTTCACCTTCGGCATCTGCCACCACGCGGGCCTTGTGTCCTTCGGCATCCTGAATTTGCCTGACCGCCTCGCCGCGCGCACGAGGCAGGATGTCGTTCTCATAGGATTCCGCTTCGAGGATCATACGTTCCTGGTCTTCGCCCGCTCGGGTCGCGTCATCCACCGCTGCTTGGACCTGGGCCGGCGGCGTAGCGTTTACCAGGTTTACGACCATGATCTCTATTCCGGTTTCATACTGATCCAGCGTTTTCTGCAACAGCAGCTTGGTTCTGCTCACGATTTCAGTCCGGCCGAATCCCATGACTTTTTGCGCGGTGCTGGTGCCAACCACTTCACGTATCGCGCTCTGGCTGACTTCGGAAAGAGACAGTCCCGGATTTCTGACATTGAACGCCCAGGCTTTGGAATCGCTTCGCCGGTACTGTACGGATAACTCGATAGAGACGATATTCTCATCGCTGGTGAGCATCTGCGTCTGGTGGTCGTACTCCTCGGTACTGGCGATGTTGACAATAATGACTTCATCGATC
>JAPUGL010000051.1 GCA_027292775.1 Gammaproteobacteria bacterium
CGTTCCCCGGATCGTGTGATAACGAACACCCGGCAGATCCTTGACCCGGCCACCACGAATCAGGACTACCGAGTGCTCCTGCAGGTTGTGCCCTTCGCCAACGATGTAACTGGTTACTTCAAAACCGTTGGTCAGGCGGACACGAGCCACTTTCCGCAAAGCCGAGTTCGGCTTCTTCGGCGTTGTCGTATAGACACGCGTACAAACGCCACGCTTTTGCGGACTGGCTTCGAGAGCCGGAACCGTGCTTTTGGCAACCCGCTTTTTGCGCGGTTTGCGGACCAATTGATTTACTGTCGCCATGCTCTTTCTCTTTATTTGACGCGCCTTCTGGCGCACCTCGAAAATGTACTCAGCTGGTTTCCCAAACCGAAAATCTCAACGCGGAGAAACAGCGAGCCGCCTAAATCGGCGGCTCGCGAAATCCCTAAAACAAGCGCACAAGCCAGCCCCAGCCGACCTGCCTGGTTAAGAGCGGGAATTTTATGAACCGGCCCCCCGGGTGTCAAGCAAAGTCGGGCGAAAACCCCCGATTTTCCAAGCCCGCGGAACCGGCTTCCTGCCGACCTCAGGCCTTTCCGTCCGCCGCCTTTTCGGCCTCCTCGATGACAACCGGCGCAGCCGTCTCCACGACCTCCGCCTGGACCGCTTCTTCGACAGCGCCCGGCGCCTCCGCCTGGACCGCTCCTTCGACAGCGAGCGCCGCGTCCGCCGTAGCAGCTTCTGCCTCGGCCTCATCTTTTGAGGGGATCTGGATTAGCTGATCCGCCAGCGCCTCAGCCTTCGAACGCCGCCGGTTGGTGTGATACGACATGCCGGTACCGGCGGGTATCAGTCGTCCGACGATCACGTTCTCTTTCAGGCCCCGGAGATCGTCGCGCAGGCCGCGAACGGCTGCCTCGGTCAGAACCCTGGTCGTTTCCTGGAAAGAGGCCGCCGAAATGAACGACTCGGTAGCCAGCGAGGCCTTGGTGATGCCCAGCAACACCGGTATGAACTCGGCCTGCTTCTTGCCCTGGCGTTCCATGTCCCGGTTCAGCTTGATCAGCCTGGCACGATCCAGTTGTTCGCCCTTTAACAGGCGGGTATCGCCCATATCCGAAATCTCAACCTTGCGCAGCATCTGGCGAATGATCACCTCGATGTGCTTGTCGTTGATTTTCACGCCCTGCAGCCGATAAACGTCCTGGATTTCGCGGACCAGGTAATCAGCCAGCGGTTCGACTCCCTGCAAGCGCAGGATGTCGTGTGGATTGGGCTCGCCATCGGCAATTTCCTCGCCGCGTTCGACCTGCTCGCCTTCGAACACGTTCAGGTGCCGCCATTTCGGGATCAACTCCTCGTGTGATTCGCCGCTTTCATCGGTGATCACGAGGCGGCGCTTGCCCTTGGTTTCCTTGCCAAAACTAACCGTACCGGTATGTTCGGCCAGGATCGACGCTTCTTTCGGCTTGCGCGCCTCGAAAAGATCGGCCACGCGCGGCAGACCACCGGTAATATCACGGGTCTTCGATGTTTCCTGCGGAATCCTCGCAAGCACATCACCGACAGATACCTTGGCGCCGTCTTCCTTGTTGACCAGCGCTCCCGCTGGCAATGCGTACACGGCGGGAATATCGGTATTCGCAAAGCAGACCGGTTTGGCGTCCTTGCCCTTCTTGTCCATCAGCGTGACGGTCGGACGCAGGTCGCGACCTACCGCCGTACGCTGCTTGGCATCCAGCACCTCGATGCTGGTCAGGCCGGTAAACTCATCGACCTGCCGGCTGACGGCCACGCCATCTTCAAAGTCCTCGAAGCGGATGTACCCGTTCACTTCGGTGACGACAGGGTGGGTGTGCGGATCCCAGGTCGCGACCATCTGCCCTGGCTCGACTTTCGCTCCGTCGCGGATCGAAATCATCGCGCCGTACGGGATCTTGTAACGCTCGCGCTCGCGACCATACTCGTCCATGACGCCAAGCTCGCCTGAGCGCGATACCGCGACCAGATGCCCCTTGGCATGCTGCACAGTCTTGATGTGACGCAAGTGCGCCGTGCCCTTGCTCTTGATCTCGACACTGTTGACCGCCGCGGCACGTGACGCGGCGCCACCAATATGAAAGGTCCGCATAGTCAACTGCGTACCGGGTTCACCGATCGACTGCGCGGCAATCACACCGACAGCTTCGCCGATGTTGATCTGGCTGCCACGACCCAGATCGCGTCCATAACAGCTAGCGCAGACTCCATACAGGGTTTTACAGGCAATCGGCGAGCGTACCATCACGGAATCGATCTGGTTCTCCTCCAACTTATCCACCCATTGCTCATCCAGCAGGGTGCCGGCCGTCGCGACCACCTCTTTTTTGCTTCCCGGTTTGCTGACGTCCTCGACCAGGACTCTGCCCAGCACCCGTTCGCTCAGCGGTTCGACCACATCGCCGCCTTCGACCAGCGGAGTCATTATCAGACCGGCCGTGGTTCCACAATCTTCCTCTGTGACGACCAGGTCCTGCGCAACATCGACCAGGCGTCTTGTCAGGTATCCCGAGTTCGCGGTTTTCAGCGCGGTGTCAGCCAGACCCTTGCGAGCGCCGTGAGTGGAGATGAAGTACTGCAGGACGTCCAGACCTTCCCGGAAATTCGCAGTAATCGGCGCCTCGATAATCGAGCCATCCGGTTTGGCCATCAGTCCACGCATGCCGGCAAGCTGCCTGATCTGCGCCGCCGATCCACGGGCGCCCGAGTCTGCCATCATATAAATCGAGTTAAAGGAATCCTGGTGGACCTCCTTGCCTTCGGCGTTGACCACAATTTCGCTTCCCAATTCGTCCATCATCGCCTTGGCCACCTGGTCATTGGTACGCGACCAGATATCCACGACCTTGTTATAGCGCTCGCCATCGGTCAGCAGGCCGGAGGAGTACTGATCCTGGATTTCCTTGACCTCGGCTTCGGCCGCCGACAGAATCTCCGTCTTTTCATCCGGCACAACCATGTCGTTCGCGCAGATGGATATGCCTGCACGCGTTGCGTAGTGAAATCCGGTGTACATCAGGCGATCGGCGAATACGACCGTCTCTTTCAGACCGACATCACGGTAGCAAGCGTTGATCACTCGCGAAATCGCCTTCTTGTCCATCGTCTGATTAACGATTTCGAATGGCAGCCCCTCGGGCAATATGTCGCTGAGCAGGGCGCGCCCCACGGTGGTATCGTAAACCGTGTAGGTTGCCGTTTTCTCCCCGTCGTCGTCGAGTACCGTTTCCTTTATCCGGACCTTGATCTTGGCATGCAGCTCAACGTGCCTATTCTCGTAGGCACGATGAACTTCGGCGACGTCGGCAAAAATGCTGCCCTCACCGCGCGCGGTCACGCGCTCCCGCGACATATAGTAAAGACCGAGCACGACATCCTGGGAGGGCACAATGATCGGGTCGCCATTGGCCGGCGAAAGAATATTATTCGATGCCATCATCAGCGCGCGCGCTTCAAGTTGCGCCTCGATCGACAAGGGCACATGAACCGCCATCTGATCGCCATCGAAGTCGGCATTGAAGGCCGTACAAACCAGCGGATGAAGCTGGATCGCCTTGCCTTCGACCAGCACCGGCTCGAACGCCTGGATACCGAGACGATGCAGCGTCGGCGCACGGTTGAGCATGACCGGGTGCTCGCGAATTACCTCTTCGAGGATGTCCCAGACTTCCGGACCTTCGCGTTCGACCAGGCGCTTCGCGGATTTGATCGTCGCCGCTTCGCCACGCAACTGTAACTGACTGAAAATAAAGGGCTTGAACAGCTCGAGCGCCATTTTCTTTGGCAGCCCGCACTGGTGCAGTTTCAGCGTAGGTCCGACCACGATGACCGAACGACCGGAGTAGTCCACTCGCTTGCCGAGCAGATTCTGACGAAACCGCCCTTGCTTGCCTTTGATCATGTCGGCTAGAGATTTCAGCGGGCGCTTGTTGGTGCCGGTGATCGCACGACCGCGTCTGCCGTTATCGAGCAGGGCATCGACCGATTCCTGCAACATGCGCTTTTCGTTACGCACGATGATATCCGGCGCGTTCAGTTCCAGCAGCCGGCGCAGGCGATTGTTGCGGTTAATGACGCGGCGGTACAGATCGTTCAGATCAGAAGTCGCAAAGCGACCGCCGTCGAGCGGTACCAGCGGACGCAGATCCGGCGGCAATACGGGCAGAACGGTCAACACCATCCACTTCGGGTGGTTGCCCGATTCGATGAACGATTCCAACAGCTTCAGTCTCTTGGACAGCCGCTTGAGTTTGGTCTCCGAACCGGTGGCACCCATGTCCTCCCGGACTTTCGCGACCTCGGCATTGAGGTCCAGGCTCTGCAGCAATTCATAAACCGCTTCAGCGCCCATCCTGGCATCGAAGTCGTCGCCATATTGTTCGATGGTTTCCAGATAGGCTTCATCCGAGAGCAATTGCCCGCGTTCCAGCGGCGTCATGCCGGGATCGATAACGACAAAGGCCTCGAAATAAAGGATGCGCTCGATTTCGCGCAGCGTCATATCCAGCATCAGGCCGATACGCGACGGCAATGATTTCAAGAACCAGATGTGCGCGACGGGACTGGCCAGTTCGATGTGCCCCATTCGCTCGCGGCGCACCTTGGACTGTACGACCTCGACACCGCATTTTTCGCAGACTACGCCTCGATGCTTCAGACGCTTGTACTTTCCGCATAGGCATTCGTAATCCTTGGTCGGACCGAAAATCTTGGCGCAGAACAAGCCATCGCGTTCCGGCTTGAAAGTTCTGTAATTGATGGTCTCAGGTTTTTTGACTTCACCCCAGGACCAGGAACGGATCATTTCCGGCGACGCCAGCCCGATGCGAATCGCATCGAAATCGTCGTTCGGGGTCAGCTGCTTCGCAAATCTCAGTAAATCTCTCATTGGCTCAATCCTGCTCAAGTTCAATGTTGATGCCCAGCGAGCGAATTTCCTTCACCAGCACGTTAAAGGACTCGGGCATGCCCGCATCCATCATGTGCGTGCCATCAACAATGTTTTTGTACATACGCGTGCGGCCCTGCACGTCATCCGACTTGACCGTCAGCATTTCCTGCAGCGTGTAGGATGCGCCATAGGCTTCAAGCGCCCAGACCTCCATCTCGCCGAAGCGCTGGCCACCGAACTGCGCCTTGCCACCCAGCGGCTGCTGGGTAACGAGGCTATACGGTCCGGTTGAGCGCGCATGCATCTTGTCGTCAACGAGGTGGTTGAGCTTGAGCATGTACATATATCCCACGGTAACGGGGCGGTCGAACCGCTCACCGGTACGGCCATCGTAAAGAATGCTCTGCCCGTCGGTGGCTAGATCGGCGAGTTCCAGCATGTTGTTGATCTCGCTCTCGGCCGCGCCATCAAATACCGGCGTTGCCATCGGCACGCCATCGCGCAAATTACCCGCCAGTTCAAACAACTCATCGTCGCTGAAGGACTTTAGATCCTCCTGCCGGCCACCGGTGGTGTTATAAATCTCGTGCAGGTATTTCCGGAGCTCGGCTATCGGCCGTTGCTGATCCAGCATCGCCGCGATTTTTCGACCGAGTCCCTTAGCCGCCCAGCCCAGATGCGTTTCCAGCACCTGGCCGACGTTCATACGCGATGGAACACCCAGCGGGTTCAGCACGATGTCGACCGGCGTGCCATCTTCCAGATAAGGCATGTCTTCGACCGGTACGATGGTCGAGATGACTCCCTTGTTGCCATGTCGGCCAGCCATCTTGTCACCCGGCTGGATGCGACGCTTGACGGCAAGATAAACCTTGACCATCTTGAGCACGCCCGGAGCCAGGTCGTCACCTGCAGTAATCTTCTGCTTTTTCTCTTCGAAACGGCGATCAAACTCCTGGCGCTGTTCCTCGAGACGTTCCTTGGCACGGGCCAGCTTGCTGGCCGCATCGTCGTTGTGTAATCGAATCTCGAACCACTGGTCGCGCGATAAATCCTCGATGTAGGCCTTGGTGATCTTGCTGCCCTTTTTGAGCTTGTTCGGACCGCCATCCGCGAATTTGGCCAGCAGCATTTTCTCGATCCGCTGGAAGATGTCTTCTTCGAGGATGCGCTGCTGATCGTTGAGGTCTTTCCTGACCTGCTTCAG
>JAPUGL010000052.1 GCA_027292775.1 Gammaproteobacteria bacterium
GGAACTATTGGTCTTTCTGTTGTATCGGCAGGATGTCGAATCGTTCAAGGCACTGGCGAGTGCAGTTCGCGACCTCGTGGGTGAACACGCGGGTCTCGAGGTCGACCATGTGATCCCGGTAACGCGCATACCCAAGACCACCAGCGGCAAGGTGCAGCGCGTAAAGCTGGCTAACGCGTATCTTGATGGCGAATTTAATGACGAGGTTCGCACCTTGTCTGACGCATCAGATGCCGGGAATGATCTTGATGAGGACCCGCTGGTGAGGGAGATCGAGTTGATTTGCCGCGATTTTTCGAAAGAACGGAAGATCGGCCCCGACGACAATTTGTTTGAAGTTGGCGTCAGTTCTCTTACACTAACGGAAATCGTGCTGGCCATAGATGAGCGTCATCCAGGCAAAGTAGATATCAGCGATCTCTTCGACTATCCGACAATTCGCGAACTGGCTGATTTCATTCGGCGCTAAGCGCACAGCCGCTCCTGGTTGACGCCACCCAATAAGGACTCCCTCCTGATGACATATTCGACGATCGCGGGAACCGGTGGCTATCTGCCCGAACGGGTCATGGAAAACAAGGAGTTCGAAAAGATCGTCGACACCACCGACGAATGGATACGGGAGCGCTCGGGAATAAAACGGCGGCATATTGCAGCAGATGGTGAAACCACCTCTGACATGGCGGTCGCCGCCGCCCGTAAGGCGATAGAGGCAGCAGGCATCGAGACCCGTGACATCGACCTGATCATCGTCTCCACGACCACGCCCGACAAGGTCTTTCCGAGCACCGCGTGTATCGTGCAGCGCCAGCTGGAGATCCGGAACATACCGGCGTTTGACGTGCATGCGGCCTGTTCCGGGTTTATATACTCGCTGGATATCGCGGACCGGTTCATTCGTACCGGGGGCGCCAGATGCGCTCTGCTGATCGGATCAGAAACCTATTCGCGCATTCTCGACTGGACTGACCGGTCCACCTGCGTGTTGTTCGGTGACGGCGCCGGCGCCGTCGTGCTGCGGGCGGCAGAAGCGCCTGGCGTCATTTCCACGCACATCCATGCTGATGGCCAGTACGAAGATCTCTTACAGGTACCGGCGGGCATCTCGTCCGGATTCGACCAGGTTCGCCGGGAAAGCGCCTACATTCACATGAAAGGTCACGAGGTGTTCAGGAAGGCGGTCGCCGTCCTGGGGGAGATCGCTCGCGAGACGCTCGCTGCCAACAAGATAGAAAACCGTGATATCGCCTGGCTTATTCCTCACCAGGCCAACCTGCGGATCATCGCAGCGACGGCGAAAAGGCTGGGCCTGCCTATGGAGCGGGTCGTTGTGACGGTTGACGAACACGCCAATACATCGAGCGCATCGATTCCACTGGCGCTCGATGTGGCCGTCAGGGACGGTCGCGTCCAACGCGGCGAGTTATTGCTGTTCGAGGCATTCGGTGCCGGATTCACCTGGGGCTCGGCACTCGTCAGGTATTAGTTCCGAAGCGGGAAAATATTTTTTACACCTGGTCTGTTTTTTCCGGCCGGGCATTGTCTAACTGACTGTTTTTGAAGGATTTCTCTTCAAGCGGCGATAGCTGCTAGACTGTCGCCGTCCAAACAAAGCACGGTCAAAACGTGCAGCAAAAAAACCAGAAAAAGAAAATCATCATAGGGGAATAAAAATGGATCTCGCAAAAATCGTTAGGTTGGTAGCGATCTTGTTTGCTGTAGTGGCCGCTCTTGTTGCGATACCGCAGTCGGCGGTAGTCATTGCGGTTCTAGGCCTGGTTGTAGGCTGGTTCGTGGAGGAGGACAGGCGCATTAACTACATGCTCTTTACGTTAACCCTGGCCCTGGTTCACGGTGCATTAAGCCCGATTCCGGTTGTCGGCGGTTACCTGACCGATATCCTTGCCAGTCTGAGTTCTCTGGCAAATGCGGGGGCATGTACTGTGATCGTCATGACGATCATAGATCGCATCAAACCGTAGGAAGGCGAAAGCCTGGTTCTGAAAAGGCCCGCATTGCGGGCCTTTTCTTTTGCGGTTCGATAACGCGATGCGCCACGCGTTAATCTACCTTACGCATGTTACATAAGATATTGAATTATAAGGCTAGTAGTCGAAAAAATGTGATCCATGTCATATTTTGGCGGCCGGACTGTCTCTATACTGCGACAGTAATGAATGTCGCCCGACAGCGACAAATTGGCACGGCAGAAACACCATGGACAGAAAACACAGTACGGACAGTCCCTTATCTCAGACCAACATTTCGCTGAGTTTGTCCCTGATTCAGAAGCAGTGTGAAAAGCTCCTGCAGCAAGGGCAAACCGAACTGAGTCTCGAAGATCCGGAAGAGCTGGCCGCTTCGGGCAAGTATTCCTGTAACCCTTACGACCACGCCGAGTAAGCCGCAAACCCCGGTTGCAGGCACCAGGGCGGCGTGCACGTTGCTAACGCCTGCTTAATCCCCACTTACCTCATCATCCTCCGGGCAGGGTCCCGCAGGTAATGCATGCAGGTCACGAATCAGCAGTAGGCGCCACACCCAGATACCCACGATCAGCGACGCGGCAAGCGGCAGGGCCGGCGCTGGCATCGCGATCACCACAAAATCGTAGCTGCCGTGCAAGAACGCGGCGCCGGCGAGGGCGGCAATCAGCGTGCGGCCGAGGGCGCGCCGGCACAAGTAGGCTCTGCCGACGTAATAGCCCCAGATCGACGCAAATACGATGTGGACCACGGGCCCCGCAAATCCCCTGGCGAGGGCTTCCAGACTTGTAAGATATTGTAAATACTGAATATTTTCGACAGCAGAAAATCCCAGGGCAATGAACGATGCGTAGATGATGCCGTCGATTGGCTCGTCGAACTCCTTGAAGTGGATGATGATCAGCAGGAACGGAATCAGTTTGGCGAGTTCCTCGACGAGGCCAATGACCAGCACCGCATAGGCGAATAGGCCCGGCAGGTTCGTCTCAGCCAGCAAATAGGCATCAAAGCGAAGATTCACGAGGCCCAGTCCCCGGTACATCAGCATTCCAAGGTAGAACGACCCGACGCCAAGGGCAAACGCGAACAGCAGGTGGCCTACCGGCTCCGGCAGGTAACGATCTTTGTAGTAGTGATAACAGCCCCAGAAAAACAGCGGCAAAATGACTGGCAATATGAGTACGGAGACGTGCATCAGCCTGGCAGGAAAGGCAGGCAGCCTTCTCCTGGCGCCTGACCGTCAAGCATGCTGTGTCCTGGCAACGGCCGGGACGGGGTCCGGCGCGACTAAGCTAACGAATATCATCACCAACCGCCCGCATGCAG
>JAPUGL010000053.1 GCA_027292775.1 Gammaproteobacteria bacterium
AGGAAAGGAATATTCCGTGGATACGCCTGAACCGTTACAGCCTGATCCAACTCGGTCACGGTAAGTACCAGAAACGCATTCAGGCGACGACCACCAGCGCCACCGGCAACATCGCAGTCGAACTGGCCTCGGACAAGGAAGAAACCAATGCGATATTGGGTGACCTGGGCCTGCCTGTCCCGAAGCAAAACCTCGTGTACAACTCGCGGCAGGCCCGCCGCGCCGCCGAGCGCATCGCGTACCCGGTCGTACTCAAGCCATTGAACGCGAACCACGGTCGCGGCGTTTCCATAAATCTGAAAACGCCGGAAGAGGTGGACGCCGCTTTTGAGAAGGCGCGCGAGCACGGCCGCACGGTACTGGTCGAAAGTTTTGTCAGCGGATTCGACCACCGAATCCTCGTGGTCAACGGCGAATTGGTCGCCGCCGCCAAAAGAGTCCCGGGAAACGTTGTCGGCAACGGCAAGAATACGATTACGGAGCTGGTCGACGAGATCAACAGCGATCCGCGCCGCGGCGTGGGCCATGAAAAGGTATTGACCCGTCTCGAATTTGACCATCAGGCCGAACGCCTGCTATCGAAGCTGGGTTACACACGGGACACCGTTCCTGCCGAGGGCGAAGTCGTGTACCTGCGTTCGACCGCAAACCTGTCGACCGGTGGCACCGCCATCGATGTCACTGACATCATTCATCCGGACAATCGTGAAATGGCTATCCGCACGGTAGCCGCGGTCGGCCTGGACATCGGTGGCGTCGACTTCCTGACATCCGATATCTCGGAATCATGGCGGGTCACCGGCGGCGCTATATGCGAAGTCAACGCCGGCCCCGGATTTCGAATGCATGTTGCGCCCAGTGAGGGCACTCCACGAGATGTGGCGGGACCGGTCATCGACATGTTGTTCCCGGACGGAGCGCCATCGACGATACCCATGGCGACGGTAACCGGCACCAACGGCAAGACCACGACTTCGCGCATGCTGGCGCACATCATGAAACTGGCGGGCCATACGGTTGGCCTGTCCTCCACCGACGGCGTCTATATCGATGGCCGCCTGACCGTGGAAGGCGATATGACCGGACCGGTATCCGCCGGTATGATCCTGCGCGACCCTTCGGTCGATGCGGCGGTACTGGAAACCGCGCGCGGCGGCATGCTCAGGCGGGGCCTGGGCTTCAGTCACTGCGATGTCGCTGCTTGCCTGAACGTGACGGCCGATCACCTGGGCCTCCGTGGCATCGAAACCGTCGAAGAACTGGCCCTCGTCAAGCGGGTGCCGATAGAAACCGCAACCGGTACCGCGGTGCTCAACGCCGACGACGAGCATTGCTTGCGCATGGCCGACTACACGGAGGCTGAGCACCTGTGTTACGTGACCATGAATCCGGGCCACCAGCTGGTCAAGGAGCACATTCGCGCTGCAGGGCGCGCCGTGGTGCTCGAGGAAGGGTTCAACGGCCACATGATCACGATCTATGACCACGGCAATCACATACCGCTGTTGTGGACCCACTTGATCCCGGCGACCCTTGAAGGACGGGCGCTGCACAATGTGCAGAACGCGATGTTTGCCGCCGCGCTGGCCTATAGTCTGGACATCAGCCTGGAAAATATCCGCCACGGACTGCGAACTTTCGATACGACATTCTTCCAGGCCCCGGGACGCATGAACCTGTATGACGAGCATCCGTTCAAGGTAATTCTCGATTACGGCCATAACCCGGCAGCGGTCAAAGCCATGTGTGAACTGGTCGATCGCTTCGACGTGGATGGCAAAAAGATAGTGGTGCTGTCGGCGCCGGGTGACCGGCGGGACCAGGACATCGGCGAAATCGGCATGATCGCGGCCGGACATTTCGACCATTACATACTCAGAACCGACGATAACGCGCGCGGCCGGGATCGCGACGAGGTGCCCGGCATGCTCAGAAAAATGCTGCTGAAATCCGGCGTCGCCAAGAAAACTATCGAGATCGTTCAGGACGAAAAAACCGCGGTCGATAACGCGCTTGCCATGGCGCAACCGGGAGACCTGGTATTTATTTTTGGCGACAACATCAAGCGTTGCTGGAAGCAAATCATATATTTCGATTCGGGCGAAAAATCGGAGCACGACGAAAAACCGGTGCAATTCCATCTGTCCGCAACCGCATTGAGTGATTTTTCGATGGAAGACGTGGAAATCATTCGCGACGAGCGCGGCGTTCGCATCGCCCGCGAACCCGAGGAATCGGATTAGTTTGCATGGAAGTTTTGGACTCACGCCGCCTGACTGGACCGGGGTTGGTCTGGGACCGACCTGCCGCGGTACTGGATGTGCGCCTGAGTTCGGACGAGGCGGACACGCTGATCCGAGCCTGGCAAGACAAGGTCCGGGAAATTATGGGCCTGCTTGGCCTGGAAAATGAATCGATCAAGGTCCGTCGTTTCTCCGATGGCGCCAGTGTCGCGATAAGCTCACCTGTCGACGCGCTGTACGCGACAACCGAAATCAATGACTGGGCCTGGGCTGCCATCACCGGGAAAACCGCCGATGACGAAACCCCCGAGACGATGGAGCAGGCCGTAACTCGGCTGGCAGAGGCGCTGGCCGACGAAAGAAATCCGCAGTTGATCGCGCTGGCCGCCGAGGCTGAAAAACGCGGGCTGCCGTGGCTCAGTGACGACGAAGAATTGACGCTGGGTCTCGGCGTCAACGGGGAAAGCTGGCCGGTGGACCAATTGCCTCAAATACCGGCCGTGGACTGGGACCGCCTCGGGCAGATACCGCTCGGCCTGGTCACCGGCACCAATGGCAAAACCACTTCGGTCCGTTTCCTGACCCGCATGGCGCAAGCTGCTGGTCAAGTTGTCGGCGTCAGTTCGACCGACTGGATCGCGGTCGGTGATGAAATCCTGGATCGCGGCGACTGGTCGGGACCTGGCGGTGCAAGGAACGTGCTGCGCGATCGACGGGTCAGCATGGCCATCCTGGAAACCGCGCGCGGCGGGTTGTTAAGACGTGGCCTGGGCGTAGCCCGCGCAGATGCAGCATTGATCACGAACATCGCAGAAGACCATCTGGGTGAATTCGGTGTTATGGATCTTGATGAACTGGCTGACGTCAAATGGATCGTCACGAGCGCACTCGGCGATAGCGGCACGGCGGTACTAAACGCAGAAGACGAAAAACTGGTAACGCGCGGTATGTCCGCCCGCTTCCCGGTTACCTGGTTTAGCCTGGATCCTGACCTGCCTCTGATTCGAGAGTCTGTGAGGCTAAAGCGAACCGTGGTCGTACTCAGGAACCAGCATCTGGTCCTGATTGAAAACGGACAAGAAATACCGATCCTTGAAGCCGGCGAGATTCCGTTGGCGATGGATGGCGCCGCTCGCCACAACATCGCGAACGCGTTGGGGGCCATCGGCCTGGCCAGCGCGCTGGGTCTGCCACGCGAAGCCATTGCCGAAGGCCTGCGCGAAACCGGGCCCGAGGATAACCCGGGACGCTGCAATCTGTTTGTCATCGACGGCGCGGATGTGCTGGTCGACTTTGCGCACAATCCGCATGGCATCGCCGCCATATTCGACCTGGCCCGCGCGCGACCGGCGAAACGCCGGCTGATGCTGATCGGGCAAGCGGGCGACCGCAGCGATGATGCGATCGGCGAGCTGGCGGCGAGTGCGTGGAACATCGGGCTCGATAAAGTATTCATCAAGGAAATGCCGGAATACGCCAGGGGAAGACCGACCGGTGAGGTCGCCGGCCTGATAAAAAATGCGATGCTGGCATGCGGTGCCGACGATGACCAGCTCGACTATTTCGCAACCGAGCCGGAAGCGGTCAGCGCCGCGCTCGACTGGGCGCAGCCAGGTGACCTGTTGATACTTTTTATCCACGAGCAGATAGACGATGTCCTGGCCATGCTGAATAACGCAAAGAACCACGCTAGTCGGTCGGCATGAGCAGGAAGCCCAAAGAGCCGGTTGACAGTGCCGATACACCGGTACCATCCAAGACGGCGCTAAAGAAGCAAATGCATGAACTGCAAGCCATGGGCGAGCAGTTACTCGAATTACCCGCAGCCCGGTTGTCGTCCGTTCCCATGCCGGACGCGTTGCGGGAAGCGGTCATGCTCGCCAGAAAAATGCACAAGTTCGGCGCACTCAACCGGCAGAAGCAATACATCGGCAAGCTGATGCGCCGGATCGATGCGGACGCGATCCGCGAAGCTCTGGCGGCGATAGAACAGGAAGGACTGGCGGAAAAGTACACACACAAGCTTAGCGAAAATTGGCGGGACCGCTTGCTGAGTGAGGGCAACCCGGCGCTGGAAAGTTTTCTCGAGAAATACCCGGCCAGCGACCGCCAGCATTTGCGGCAGATTATCAGGAAGCATCAAAAAGCCGGTAGCGAAATTGTGCTGGCCACCGAAAAAAAAAGACTCTACCGATTTCTGCACGCGGTCCTGGCTGCTGAGAGGCAGACAGGCGTTTGAAAGACTCGCGGTTTCACCCCGCCAATAGCACTGGTAGAATGCGCCGATGGCAAAAATGAACCCATTAGTGTCCGTGATTATGGGGTCCAGATCGGACTGGGAAGCCATGTCCCGGTGCACCGATATCCTGAATCAGTTAAGCATTCCGTTCGAAGCGAAGGTTTTTTCAGCTCACCGCACACCCGACCTCTTGTTTGAATACCTGGAACCTTTGCGTACCGAAGGCGTAGAAGTAATCGTCGCCGGCGCCGGCGGCGCGGCTCATCTGCCCGGCGTTATCGCTGCCAAGTGCCCGCTACCGGTTATCGGCGTGCCTATGGAATCTAAGGCGCTTAAAGGCATGGATTCCTTGCTGTCCATTGCTCAAATGCCCGCCGGCATCCCGGTCGGTACCATGGCAATCGGCACCGCCGGTGCTGCGAATGCTGCGTTGTTTGCCGCCGCCATCATGGCGAACAAGCATCCGGATATTCGCGATGCACTGGATCGGTTTCGTACCGAGCAGACCGAAAAAGGTGCAAGAAACACTGACCCGCACTCCGACCCGGCCTGAATTCCCGATTAGCCAGTTTGGTCTATACTTGCTCAGGTACCGACATTCGGCCTGAGCAGGGATCTGGATCAGGAGCTGGCATGTATCTTCAAAACTTCAAGCTTAATCAACAGCCATTCGAGCCCAGTCCCGATCCTGACTTTCTCTTCCTGAGTAACTTTCATGAGCGGGCCAGATCGTACATGGAGTCGGTCTGGGATTTCCCCAATGGCATCGTTTCCATCACCGGCGAGATCGGCGTGGGGAAAACCACGCTGATAAATGCTTTTATCGGCCGCCTCGACGATCAGGTTTGCCTGGCAAGCATTAACCAGACCCAGTTATCGCCAGTTCAGTTTCTACAGCTTCTTCTGGCAGAGTTTGGTCTCAAAGCGTTCAAAAAAAGGAAAATTCAGTTGCTCGACATGTTTGCGCGGTTCTTGTCTGAAAAAGCGGCGGATGGGAAGAATCCACTGATCATCATCGATGAGGCGCAAAACCTGTCCAAAAATGTACTCAAGGAAATCGGCCGCCTGTTTGTAGACGAGAAAAAAAAATACGAGGCATTGCGCATCATTCTCAGCGGTCACACGGAACTCAACGACACAATGGACGCGGCTGGAATCCAGGGGCTGGTTCGCTTGCGCCTTGATCTCGGCTCATTGAATAGCGAGGAATCCTGCGCGTATATCCTGCATCGTCTCGCTGTCGCAGGTGCCGGAGATACAGAAATATTTACCGATGCGGCGTTGGTTAGTGTGTATCGGTACAGCGGCGGCATCCCGCGGCTCATCAATACGCTGTGCGACACCGCGATGATCGGTGCCGGCTCACAGGATCGGGACACAGTGAGCGAAGGCGCTATCGAGGCGGCAGCCAGGGAGCTGAACTGGAAGGAACCGAGCTCGGAGACCGATGAACATTCGATCATGGTTCCGGTTCTGAACCAGCCCGATTCGAAGCGGTATGGCGTTCTTTCGATCGCATACAAGGGCCGCACCACCAACGAATTCCCACTGTTTATGGGCAAACTGCTTATTGGCCGTTCCACCACTAATGATTTGCAGATCGACAGCAGGTACGTCTCCAGTCACCACGCGCAGATCATTACTGGCGCGGATGGCAAATCGCTGCTCGAAGATCTCAACAGCACCAACGGACTGTTTGTCGGAAAACGCAAAATCAGGCGGCACAGGCTGGCGCCCGGGGACATAATCGGCCTCGGCCAACATACGATCACTTATTTCAAAGAGCGCCGCGCCAGCCACCGGAAAAAGCATTAGCCTGCAAGTTACCGGGAACCGCGGGTCCGTCTGTTTTTCTGAATCAGGATTCGTCGAGCTTGCGTGAGTCGCCGCCGTATTCTTCCTCGTTGCGACGGTAGTCCTTGCGCTTGAGCCAGACCACCATGCCCGCAATCAGGCAGGCAAGACCGATAACCAGCCCGATTGTCGGCCAATACCAGTAATTGATATAGGCAGACGCCACCAGCGACACGACGCCAGCAGCCATATAAAAGTACGGCAAGATTTCGTATACAGGCTTAGTCAGCCACATGATCGGTCTCCATCATGTCTTTTATCCTAGCAGTCTGCCGGACTCAGGCACAGCGACAAAAAGCAGAATCGGGTGCCTGTTTACATAAGCTGGCCGCTCAGCCGGTACCACCGACAGTAAGACCGTCGATGCGCAAGGTCGGCTGTCCGACGCCAACCGGGATCGATTGCCCGTCCTTGCCACAAACTCCGACCCCGCCATCGAGTTGCAGGTTGTTGCCGACCATGCTGACGCGCGTCAACACATCGGGGCCGTTGCCAATCAGTGTCGCTCCCTTGATCGGCGTCGTCAGGCGCCCTTTTTCGATCAACCAGGCTTCGTTCGCGCTGAACACAAATTTTCCGGATGTGATATCCACCTGGCCACCTGCAAAGTTCGACGCATAAATACCCTTTTCGACCGATGCTATGATTTCTTCATGCTCGTGCGGGCCCGGCAACATGAAAGTATTGGTCATTCTGGGCATCGGAGCGTGGGCGTACGATTCTCGCCGGCCGTTTCCAGTCGATTCCATGCCCATCAGGCGAGCATTCAGCTTGTCCTGCAAATAGGAAACCAGGACGCCGTTTTCAATGAGAATATTTCGCTGGGTCGGAGTGCCCTCGTCATCCATATTCAGCGATCCCCGGCGCCCGTCCAGGGTGCCATCATCGACAACCGTGCATAACTCATTGGCGACCCGCTCGCCGATACGGCCGGAAAAAGCGGATGTGCCCTTGCGGTTGAAATCGCCTTCCAGCCCATGGCCTATCGCTTCATGCAACAGGACTCCCGGCCAGCCTGGACCAAGCACAACGGTCATGGTGCCTGCGGGGGCGGGTTTCGCCTCGAGATTCATACTGGCCTGCCGGACCACGTCGTGCGCAAGCTTATCCGGCCCGGCACCGGCGAATAATTGCCGGTAATCGTAACGGCCGCCAATTCCGCCGTAGCCTTGCTCTCTCTGCCCGTCCTGTTCCAGGATGACGGAGATATTCAGTCGCACCAGCGGTCTGATGTCAGCGCTGAGGGTGCCATCGCTGCCGACGACCAGTACAAGCTCGTGCAACCCGGAAATACTGGCGATAACCTGCTGAACCCTTTGGTCGATAGCCCTCGTAGTCCGGTCGATCGCTTCCAGAAACGCAATCTTATCCTTGTCCTCGAGCGAATCGACCGGGTCCGCCGGCGAGTATAGCTGCCGCTTGCCGCTGCTTTGCCATGCCTGGACCTTTCCCGACCCGCCTGATCTGGCGATCGCTCTTGCCGCATCAGAGGCCTGGGTGAGCGCCGGCAACAGTATTTCGTCGGAATAGGCGAAACCGGTTTTTTCGCCGCTGACCGCGCGCACGCCGACACCCTGGTCGATACTGTGCGTGCCCTCTTTGACGATACCGTCCTCCAGCACCCAGGATTCGTGTCGTGAATGCTGGAAATACAGGTCGGAGTAGTCGATGTCAGGTCCACTGAGTCTGGCAAGCAAGCCGATCAAATGATTGTCTTCCAGCCCCGACGGCCCCAGTATTCGCTCCCGCGCTATTTGTAATGCCTTGTCGCTCATCTTTCCTGATTTTCCAGCCGTTTGTGTGTCAGCACCGGAAATCGTTGCCGAATGCTTTCCAGATCGCCTATGTTAATGTCTGCAATCAGGACGCCGGGATCCTTTTCCATCTCCCCGTTAATGGCGCCCCAGGGGTCTACCAGCATACTGTGCCCCCAGGTCTCCCGCCCGTTCTCATGACGACCTCCCTGCGCGGCGGCGGCAACATAACACAGGCTCTCGATCGCACGTGCCCGCAGCAGTATTTCCCAGTGTGCCTTCCCGGTCCCGGCGGTAAAAGCGGCTGGCAGGGCCAAGACTTCCATGCCCTGCTTCATTAGCTGCATGAACAACGCCGGGAAACGGATATCATAACAAACTGCCAGGCCGAGCCTGCCTACCGGCGTATCCACGCAAACGACCTGGCTGCCGGCATGGGTATGGGATGACTCATGGTATGCCTCTTCCCGACCGGGAATACCCACATCGAAAAGGTAAATCTTGTCGTAGCGCGCGACCTGGCCTCCGTCGGAGTCGATGACAAGGCAACTCGCCGTCGGTGGACTTTCTTCATCGTCATCGACGAACAGTGGAATCGTTCCAGCAACCAGCCAGATCGAGTTTTTTCTTGCCTGCTCCGCCAGGAAATCCTGCAACGATCCACCACCGGCCGCCTCGGCGATATCGCGCCGCTGCGATTCTTTTGCCATCAGCGCGAAGTTTTCGGGCAGCACCGCCAGCGAGGCGCCTTGCACCGCGGCCTGTGATATGTATGTCGCCGCATCCTCAAGATTGCATGCGACTTTTGCAACGCTGCGCATCTGGATCAGCGCTATTTTGCTCATGCGCCCGCCAGTCCCGGCATCAACCACTTTCGCTGACGGATGCATCTGCGACTTCGGATTCCGCTTTCACCGGTTCGATGAGCGGATCATCCCAACTGCCGGTGATCCGGTAGTAGCCCTGGGACAGGTCGTCCAGCGGTTTCTGGAACATTTTTGACAGCAACCAGACGGCGGCACCAACAGCCGGTCCTCCGGCAAGCGCTCCGGCCACCGGCAGCGTGTTGCCGATACTGGCGGAAACCACCGCGGTCTGGTCGTAATCCCGGGTCGCAAGACCGGACCGTCCCACCAAAACGGCCTTGGCAGTCGGGCCGTCCAGGGTCAGGTTATTGGTAAAAGCATCGCCATCACGCAGCACGTAATCCCCGCTAAGCCGGTCGAAGGACAACCCCGAAGCGAAAACGTCGCTGAAATCCAGTGCGAGGCGCCGGGGCAGAGCTGTAATACTCAGCAAACCAAGCAGTTTTCCGGCACCCGGCTCCAGGTCCCGGAGTTCTCCGTTACGGAAATCCATGCTGATATTGCCGGATATCACCGGAAGGAAATCATCGTTGGGCGCGCCCGGCCAGTAAACTTGCAGACTGACGTTGCCCTTCTTGCCGCGCATCGAACGAATCATGTTCAAGTCTTCCAAGGCGGCGGTAAGATCATCAGACTCCAGCACCAGATCCAACTGCGTTTCCTCGCCGCTTTCGAGATACAACCAGCTTGCATTGCCTGTCCCTTTCATCGATTCCGTTTCAAACTCCAGGTGATCTACGACGATTCCAGCGATGCTTCGCCTGGCGCTGGCGATCGCTTTTCCAAGCCGCATGTCAGTGAGCTTGAAGTCAGCCACGACGACATCCGCACCTGGAATATTCCTGGGATCGACCCGGCGACTATCGCCCCCATCCTCTGCACTGACTTTTTCCGTCAGCCAGACACGCTGCATATCGGCCGTTACGATCGATTCTGTCAGCTGGTATGGAATCCGCATGGTCCCCTCTATCGACTCGCCCGTTACCGCGAGCAACCACTCCTTCTCAGAGCGCAGCATATTCAGCCCCACCGCGCCGAACTCAAAGCCGACGGCTCGACCGTGCCCGATCGAAACATCGATTTCTCGCAGGATGGTTTGCAACTCGAACTCGATCTCGTCTTCGTCTGAGTCGTTCAGGCTCAGCCATTCACCCAGATTGGCGCGGGGCAGGTATCCGCGGACCACTAGCCCCGGTTCATCGGGCAATGTAGCCCCACCGTCGGTCGTCACCATCCCGGTCAGTATTTGCCATGCTTCATCTGGCTCGTGCGTCAGCCGCAAGGCGGCACTTATCCCGGGCTCGTACTCGATCATCAGGTCCATCATTCTTTCAGGCAGCAATTCCAAATAGACCAGCAGCGATCTGCTCGCCACGGATTTTTTCAAAGGCTCGGGCCAATCCAGGATCAGGCCTTCGAGATCGCTTTCGATTCGCAGGAGAAAATTACCACCGCCACCGGTTGCCACGATCGCATTTGCACGGTAGGCGGCCGTGCCGCTCGCCAAGGATGCCAGTGGCACGCCAAGGCGGGCGAAATCTTCACCGTCGATATGTCCATCCACGCTGATCACTGCCAGCGTTCTGTTCGGTGTCAGCTGAGGTTCGATTTTGATTTGTACCGGGTATTCCAGGAAGCGCGCGTCCAGCCGTTCGGCGGTGATCAGCTTGTCGTCTATGCGCAGGCTGCCGTTGATTTTCGAAAACCCCGGTTCAAGACCATCGATATCCATCGTGCCGTCATTGATTTCGATTCCCAGCCCGACCTCAAGGTCCGCGACATCTCGCAAGTTAAGCCGCAACTTCAGGTCGATCTCGTTCTGTCCGGAAACGGAAAACAACTCCATTGGTTCGCCCAGCAAATCCGCCAGGGGACTTTGCAAAACAAACTGCCAGGTGTCTTCCATCCGGCCCCCGATGCTCGCCTGCATATCGAGTACAGGCAGGGACAGGTCGTCGATCCGCGTTGTTATCGCCCGCACCTGAGTTCCTAATACCTGGCCGCTCTCACCATATGCACTGAATTCGGATCCGGAAAATGTGGCCTGCAGATTGAGGCCACTGACGACAGGCCAGTCATCGCCATACTGAAGTTTTAGGTCCCGCAGCGGAAACTCAGCGCTGAAAATACCATCGCCATCCCGAAAGGGAATCTTTTGCAGCGGCCCATCGATTACGAGCTTCGCCTCTGGGATGTATCCGTCCAGTAATGCGCTATCCAGCCAACGAACAAGGTTTTCGCTCATGACGCCGGTTGGCAGCATCCCCGGGATATATGACACATGCAGATCGCTGATGTCCGTGGTCAACTGAATCTGCGGCTCACCGCTCTCCGGCCAGTCGATAGTCGCTGTGGTGACCATTTGCATGGTCTGGTGGGAGAACGTCAGGTCCCTTGCCGAAACCCGCAGACTCCCCGCCTGCCGCTGCCACTCCACCTCGCCACCGGCAGAATCCAACAGCAGTGGAGCGCGAAACAGCCGCGGAGCAACCACCTCCAGACCTTGACTGTGCAGGCTGACTGTCCCGCCATTGTTGTCCGCGGTAAGCGTTCCCGAAAGACCGCGCACGCCCGGCAAGCCGCCCTGGGCCGACGCCGCCAAGCCCTCAAATTCAGTGCTGAACCGGTACTCGCCCATTGCCTCGCCGCGATCGCTGTAGTTCAACGACAGGTTGCGCAAGCGCCCTTCGGGCCGAACCGCCAACAGCCGATCTTTTATCTCCATATCGGGAAGCCAGCCCGCGAGCACCGCGAGTTCCTCGATGCCTACAAAACTGGCATTAAGGTCGATTTCATGGCCCGCGATGCCCGTCTCATCGCCGGATTCCGCCGCCGGCAGGTCCAGGTAATCGAGTCGAATATCGCTTTTCTCCCAAATCCTGCCAGCCTGCTCAATTCGAAAACCCTTGGCGGTCGCCGACCAACCGTTGCTGAGCCTGTCCAACTCGAACCGGCCGTCAATAGCCTCGTAAGCAATCGATGCCACAGACTCCGGTGCTAGAAATATTCTGGCATCGGCGAGGTCCAGCCGAACGCTGGCATGCTGCAACTGACCGCCGTCGACAAATATATGCAGATTTATGTCTCCGCTGCCTTCCTCGATCACCCGGTAGCGCTCCGGCGTCAGTTCAGACAAGTTCGAAAGGTTCAGCTGAGTCGCCTGGACATGCGCCTGCCACTGCTGGATATCCTGACCGGCAGTGATATCGTTCAGCTCTGCATGCAAGGAAAGCGACTCACCGAGATTCTCGGGTAGTTCGACTTTTCCGTTGATGACGATGTTCTGGCCGTCATTTTGCAGCTGGAATTCGACATCACGGAAACTCCACGGCCCGAGCCCGTATTTCAGGTCTTCAATGACAAAATCGGTATGCGTGAGTTCGAACAATCCGACCGGAAATTCCGCCGCGCTCAGGCCATCTCCAGAACCGGCGGCTGGCGTTTCCAGGCCCTTGATTCGCATTACGCCATCGCGTGTTAATTCCAGAGTGATGTTTGCACGGTCCAGAAATACCCGGGCCGCACTGAGCTTTCTTTCCCTGATCAGGGCGATCAGATCGAACGTGACCCCGCCCCTTCCGGCGCGAACCAGCACCGCACCGCTATCCGGATCCAGCACACGTGCATCTGAGAAAATCAGCTCCGGCCCGTTCAGCCGCAGGCGCGCGTCCACCGAACCAAAACGCACGGGCAGGCCAACGGCGATACTGGCTTTCTCCTCTAGCTCGGCACGATATTCGGGAAGCTGGGCCGCGGCGAGCCGGAACAGGCCAAGCAATATAGCCAGGCCGATGACCAATATTGCCACCAGTGAGGCAATCCAGCTGAATATTTTTCGTCTCAGGGTCATAGCGCAAATAACGGTCTCACATCAACACGACGTCGAACTGGTCTTGCGCGAATAGCGATTCGCTTTGCAGCCGGATCGGCTTGCCGGTCTGTTCTTCCAGCTCTGCCAGGCTTGCCGATTCCTCGTCGACCAGTAACTCGATGACTTCCGGGCATGCCAGCACCAATAATTCCTGAAAATCGAATTGCCGGTTCTGGCGCAGTATTTCCCGGAATATCTCGTAACATATCGTTTCCGGTGTTTTTAGAAAACCACGGCCGTCACAGCTTGGACAAGAGTAACAAAGCACATGTTCAAGACTCTCCCGAATCCTTTTGCGAGTCATTTCGACGAGGCCAAGCTCGGAGATCGTACTGATATTGTTTCTCGCGTGGTCTCTGGCCAGGGACTTCTCCAGTGACTGCAATACCTGCGAGCGATGCTCCGTCTCGTCCATATCGATAAAATCGAGAATAATGATGCCGCCCAGATTTCTGAGCCGCAGTTGCCGGGCAATCGCAACCGTGGCTTCGAGATTGGTACGGTAGATCGTCTCCTCGAGATTGCGATGACCTACATAGCCGCCGGTGTTGACGTCTATCGTCGTCATCGCCTCGGTCTGATCGATCACCAGGTAACCGCCGGATTTTAGCGGGACAGTACGGCCAAGGGCCCGCTGGATTTCGTCTTCGATGCTGTGCAGTTCGAAAATCGGCCGTTCATCCGCGTACTCTTCGATACGCGGCGCCAGTTCGGGAATGAATGTAGTTGCGAATTCCTTCATCTCAACCAGGCTGACGGCACAGTCTACGCGTATGCGTTCCATGTCGTCGCCAAGCAAGTCGCGGAGTATCCGCAGCGGCAGACCGAGGTCTGCATGCACGATTTCTCCGGCGGCGCTGCGTGCGTATTTTTTTTCAACGACATCCCAAAGCCTATGCAGGTACATCATGTCTGCGCGCAGGGCGTCGAAATCCGCTCCCTCGGCTGCCGTCCTGACGATAAACCCTCCTTTTTTCTGGTCATCCGTCATCGTTTCGAGCAGCCCTCTCAGACGCAGTTTTTCTTCCTCGCTCTCGATCCGCGACGAAATTCCGATAGTGTTGCTGCGCGGCATATAAACCAGGTAACGCGAGGGAAAGGTAACGAAAGTCGTCATCCTCGCCCCCTTGCTGCCGAGCGGGTCCTTCAGCACTTGCACCAGCAGCTCCTGGCCTTCGCTGACCAGCCTGCGAATATCCTCCGCCTCCACATCGCCGTTATCCTGCCGGCTATTGGCGATATCCGACACATGCAGAAACCCGGTGCGCTGGAGACCAAGGTCGATGAACGCCGCCTGCATACCTGGCAGAACCCGCGAGACTTTCCCCTTGTAAATATTGCCGATCAGCCCGCGGCGGCTGGCGCGCTCGATATAGACTTCCTGCACAACGCCGTTTTCGACGACGGCGGCACGAATTTCGCGTGGGGAGACGTTCACCAGGATTTCTTTAGCCCACATATTTCACCAAGGATTGCGGATTCTGGGTCAGGGCTCGGGCGGCTGAGGGCAAATCTGGAGCGAAACCCATAGCCGTAGCTACGGGTTGAGTGAAGACCAAGCTCAGCGGTCCGAGAACCAGCCAGGGCCGCGATAGGTGGACGACGGCGCACAAACTGTAATTAATAAACAACGGACCAATGCCTCAAAATAGATGAAACTTCCATTCCTTATACCCCGGCGGATACCGCCTTGGTGAAATATGCGGGCTAAGCACGATTCAACGGCCCATGTCGCAAAGCCCAGCCGACGCCAGCCTGCTCAAGCAATTCCACGGTTTCGCATAGGGGCAACCCCATCACGCCGCTGTAACTGCCGGCAAGCCTTTCGATAAAACCGGCGGCATAGCCTTGGATAGCGTAACCGCCTGCCTTGCCATCCGGTTCCCCGGTTTTCCAGTAGCGCTCGATCATCGCCTCGCTGAGCGGTCGAATCATCACCTCGCTTACGCTGAGCCGGGAATCTGTCTTACCATCAAAGGACATGGCGACCGCGGTGAAAACCTGGTGATCTTTTCCGGATAAGGCCCGCAGCATTTTCCGGGCATCCTCCCGATCCGCCGGCTTGCCAAAAATCCGGCCACCCAAAACGACCGCCGTGTCGGCAGCCAGCACCACGGAATTCACCTGATCGACCGTTTCGGCAACATCCTGCGCCTTTTCCGTGGCCAGCCGCTCGACATAGGCGGCGGGTTTCTCGCCGTCGCGGGTAGATTCATCGACAGCGGCTGCGCGGCAGGAAAACTCCACCCCGATCTGTCTCAGCAGTTGCTGGCGGCGCGCTGACCGCGAAGCCAGGTATAGATATTTGGCAGACATTTAATCAGTTTGTGGCATCGCAGCGGAGGTGGCAAGCCGCCTGTCAGGCGCGATGATAGGGGTGGTTATGCAGCAAGCTCCACGCTCGATAGATCTGCTCCGCCAGCAACACACGAACCATCCCATGAGGCAGTGTCAGTGCGGACAGGGACAGCTTGAATTCGGCCTTATTCAGGCAGGCAGCGGACAACCCGTCCGGTCCGCCGATCAACATCGCGACATTGCGCCCGTCCTGGCGCCAGTCTTCGAGACAACGGGCCAGCCCCTCGGTATCCAGCGATTTACCCGATACCTCCATGGCAACCACGCGATCGCCGGCCGCGACCCGGCGGAGCATGCGTTGACCCTCGTCCTCTTTGGCCTGGACATTTGGGGAACCCCGGGTACGCTTTCCCAGGGGAATTTCCACGAGTTGCAGACGGCAGTCGCTACCCAGGCGGCGGGCATACTCCTCGTAACCTTGATCGACCCACGCCGGCATTCGGGTTCCGGCAGCAATGAATGTCAGACGCATGGCGCAGCGTCGGTTTTATGAACTGGATTGAGCGGCACGCCTGGCCGCGCCGCTGATTTTCCAGAGTTTCTCCAGGTTATAAAAGTCTCTCGTCTTCGGCAGCATCACATGTACCAGCACGTCGTTCAGATCGACCAGAATCCAGTCGCCTTGTTGTTCGCCTTCCACGCCCAGGGGCTGGTGCCCGCTTTCCTTGGCTTTAATGACCACGTTGTCGGCCAGCGAACGCACGTGGCGATTGGATGTTCCGCTGGCAATCACCATGGCGTCGGTGATGGTTGTCATGTCACTGACATCCAGGACTTCGATGTCCTGCGCTTTCAGGTTTTCCAGCGCTTTTACGGCAAGATCGATCAGGTTTTTGGTTTCCATGCAATTCCTCTGTTTTTGCAAAATCTGTTCAGCCATCGTTTTCTTCTGTCGTTGAATCGAAATAACAGCCGGTATCCGCTATCAGTTGCCGGACGGCGTCCGGCATCAGGAAACGCGGGTCAGCGCCACCGGCGACCAGCGTTCTGATACCGGAGGAAGAAATCTCCAGTTGGGTTACTGCGTGTATGAAAATCGATCCGGCCAGCGAATCGTGCAACTCGCCGACCCGTGCGGTACCGCGATCAGCCAGCAATTCGCCCAGCGGTCCCAAGCCCGGCGCGCGCCAGCCAGGCCGGTGTGCAACGACGACGTGGGCCAGGTGAAGAATCTCGCGCCACTGATACCACTTTGGCAAGCTGAGAAATACATCCATTCCAACGATCAGGCACAGCGAGCGGTCTGGAAACTCGGCGCGCAATTCGCTAAGTGTATCGACCGAGTAGGATGGGCCCTCCCGCTGGATCTCGCGGTCATCTACGACAAAGCCGTGTTGTGCCTCGGTCGCGGCCCTGACCATGGCCAATCGATCCTCCGCACTGGCGACAGGCGCCTCACGGTGCGGTGGTACGCCGCATAGCATAAAGCGAAGTTCGGTCAGGCGCAGAGCCTCGACGAGCTCGAATGCCGTACGCAGGTGCCCGTAATGGATCGGGTCGAAGGTACCGCCAAAAATCCCGATCGGGTTCATGCCGCGATCCCGATCTGTTTTCCGGCCATCGTGCTGACTATGGCGGCGAACTCGGCCCAGGCGTCGCCCGGGAGCTGACCTTTGGACATCGCATCGGCGCGTGTCACCGCCATCAGTAAGTCCCTGCACTTGTCGACGCCAAGCCGGCGCGCGCCCGGTTGCAACTGCCGGATCCTGAAAGGCGCCATTCCTGGCCTGGTCCCCGGTCGTGCGCCCGCGATTTTGCAAAGATCGATGATGTCGCGGGCCAACGCCCAGCACACGATCTGTGGCGCCAGGTGCTCTTCTTTCAGTCCATTCAGCACCCGCAGGGCACGATCCGCCTTGCCCGCCAGCGCGGCCCCGGTCAGCTGGAACACATCGAACCGGGCGCTGTCGGTCACCGCCTCGCTGACCGCTCTCTCGTCAACCGGACCCGACCCGCGCAACAACAACAGTTTTTGAATTTCCTGCGACGCCGCCACCAGGTTTCCCTCGACACGATCCGCCATTAATCGCACCGCCGCAGCATCCGGCTGCAGACCGGCCCGCTGCATACGATCGCGGACCCACTGCTGCATCTTCTCGGGTTTTGGCGTCCAGGCATCGATCCGGTGTCCCGCAGCGGTTAACGCGGTGACCCAGGCAGCCTTTTTCAAGTCTGAGTAAGTCGCACCGGAGGCGATAACCAGGAGAATATCGTGTTCCGGTGGATCAGCGGCGATCTCCCTGAGTACGCGACTGCCGATCGCTCCGGGCCTGCCGTCGGGGATGTGCATCTCGATCAATTGCCGGTCACCAAACAGTGACATGTTGGCGCCACTGGAAATCAGTTCCTGCCAGTCAAAATCATCGGTTGCAAAAAAGGTCTTGCGGATTGCGCCGGCAGCCCGCTGTCTGATTGAATCAACGGCTTCCTGGACCAACAGCGGGTCGTCCCCCGCGATCAGATAGACAGGGTGCAAGGGTTCCATTTGTTCGGGGCTGTGCTTGTTATTGGTAGTCACTAAGGATTCTGTGCGCCTCGCTCAGGTGCGGCGAAGCGACACTCAAGGCGGATCAGTGGTTGTGCGGTTATTGTCATTGCCGGCATCACAGCGGCTGCATCCTGTCTCCACGCCATGCTGGTCAAGCCAGTGGCTTTCTGGGTTTCATCATAACCGCGCGCTGATATGGCTGTCACCCCGACAAAACGAATGCGATACGGCTCGGGCAGGCCACTCACGACATCCGCATCAAGATTCGCAAGGTGAACGATATAGCCTGATCGGTAACAATCAGGTCGATCCATTGCCGATCGAATTGAGCGAACGCAACACTCGCCTGACCAGGTCGCGTACCAGCGCCTCACGCAGGATTTCCTCCTCCTGACGTTTCCCGAGCACGATGGTCTGGTCATAGGTGTAATCCCGCATGACCGATATATCCTGCATCGGCAGCAGCTCACGGTCTTTCGACCTGACCAGGAAACTGACTTCATAAAACACTTCGAACTCGAGCGGCTGATTTTGCGCGGAAACGGTGACCAGGCGCTGCCCGGTATCGTCATTTCTGATCACCAGTGTTGCCGTGGCCTGACCCGGGCCGTCGGTAAGCGTGACGCCGGCGTCGTCCAGCGCGCGACGCAACTGGCGATAGAAAATGCTGTGATGGTCGCCAGCCTGCAAATAGGTTAACTGCATCTCTGCCGGCAGCTGATTGTAGCGCTGAAGCTGGTATCCGCATGCGGCCAGCATCAGGCACAGGCAACCGATAATCAGCCTGCTAAACGACGACATTGACCAATCTTCCCGGCACGACGATCACCTTGCGAACCTCTTTGTCACCGACGAATCGCTGAACATTCTTGTCATCCAGCGCCAGCTGCCCGATAAGCTCGCGATCGGCATCGGCTGCTACCGAAATCCGCGATCTTAGCTTGCCGTTGACCTGCACCACGATCTCCATCATTTCCTTCGCCCTGGCTTCCTCGTCCACAACCGGCCAGCGTACGTCGACCACTGCCTGCTCATGACCTAGCTCCTGCCAGAGCTGGTGGCAAACATGCGGAACGATCGGCGACAACAACAAGCAAGCCGCCTCTAGCGCCTCCTGGTTGACCGCCCTGCCCTGGGCGCTGCGGTCTTCTGATTTCGATACATGGTTGAGTAGTTCCATGACCGCGGCAATTGCCGTATTGAATGTAAAGCGGCGGCCGATAGCGTCACCGACCTTGGCAATCGTTTCGTGCGTCTGCCGCCTGAGTTCCTTTTGCTCGGTATTCAATGATGCGACATCCAGGTCCTCTGCCGTTCCTTCACAGACATGCAGGTACACGAGCTTCCACATGCGCTTGAGAAAACGAAAAGCACCCTGAACCCCCTCGTCCGACCAGTCCATTGATTGTTCGGGTGGCGACGCGAACATCATGAACAATCGGACCGTGTCGGCCCCAAATCGATCAATCATCCCCTGTGGATCGACCGTGTTGCCCTTGGCCTTGGACATCTTGGCGCCATCTTTCAGCACCATGCCCTGGGTCAGCAAGCGGGCAAATGGCTCACCGCTTTTTATCAGCCCGAGATCGCGCATGGCTTTCTGAAAAAAGCGGGCATACAACAGATGCAGAATCGCATGTTCGATACCGCCGATATATTGATCCACCGGCCTCCAGTAGTCAGCACGCTGGTCCAGCATTGCGTCATCACAGTCGTGACTGGCGTAGCGGATGAAATACCAGGACGACTCGACGAAAGTATCGAAGGTATCGATTTCCCGCTTCGCATCGCCGCCGCATTCGGGACAACGAACCTCGTAAAAATCCGGCATGTGCTGGAGCGGCGAACCCTCGCCGGTTACTTCCAAGTCTTCGGGCAGTACAACCGGTAACTGGTCTTCGGGCACCGGCACGTCACCGCACTTTTCGCAGTAAATCATCGGGATTGGCGCGCCCCAGTACCTTTGCCTGGAAACACCCCAGTCGCGCAGCCGGTAGTTCGTTCGCCGGCCACCGATGCCGGTCTTTTCAAAATGCACAGCCATGGCGTCGAAAGACTGCTGACTGCTCATGCCGGTGTAGCTGTCCGAGTTAACCAGCGTGCCATAAGCGATATTGGCGCCCGTCGAAAGATCGACTTCACTGCCGTCATCCGGCTCGATAACCTGCACGATCGGCAGTCCGTATTTCGTGGCGAAATCCCAGTCGCGGTGATCGTGGCCCGGTACCGCCATGACCGCACCCGTGCCATAAGTCATCAGGACGAAGTTGGCGGTCCAGACGGGGATCTTGTTGCCGGTGACCGGGTGGATCGCGTCGATACCCAGCGCCATGCCTTCTTTTTCCATGGTCTCGAGATCGGCTTCGGCGGTGACGCTGCTGCGGCATTTCTCGAGGAATGCCGCCAGTTCCGGATTGCCCGCCGCAGCCTTGATTGCCAGCGGGTGCTCGGCCGCAACCGCCATATAGCTGACTCCCATCAGCGTATCGGGTCGTGTGGTAAATACGGTAAGCGGTTCTGCCACGCCTTCGACCGGGAAGCTGATATCCAGCCCTTCCGAACGTCCGATCCAATTCCGCTGCATCGTGCGAACCGCATCCGGCCAGGTATCCAGGTTATCGAGTTCTTCAAGCAACTCGTCGGCATACGCAGTGATACGCATGAACCACTGCGGGATTTCACGGCGCTCGACCAACGCACCCGATCGCCAGCCGCGGCCGTCGATGACTTGCTCATTGGCGAGTACGGTCTGGTCGACCGGGTCCCAGTTGACCACCGCGTTTTTCTTGTATACCAAATCCTTCTTATACAGTTGCACGAACAACCACTGCTCCCAGCGATAATATTCGGGCTTGCAGGTTGCCAGTTCGCGATTCCAGTCATAGGCGAAACCGAGTTCGCGCAACTGTTCCTGCATGTAGGCGATATTCTGGTAAGTCCATTTCGCGGGCGGCACTTTGTTCTGTATCGCCGCGTTTTCAGCCGGCATGCCGAACGCGTCGAAGCCGATCGGTTGCATCACGTTGCGCCCCTGCATGCGCTGGTAGCGGCTGATGACATCGCCAATGGTGTAATTGCGGACATGTCCCATGTGCAACCGTCCGCTGGGGTAGGGAAACATACTCAGGCAATAGAATTTTTCGCCATCCGCATCTTCGCGAGCAGCAAAACTCGCGTGCTTGTCCCACCAGGCCTGGGCCTTTTCTTCGATCGGTTTTGGCAGGTATTTTTCTTCCATGGGTTCTTCGCCTAACGCTCCCGGCAGGCCGCTGTGTCGAACGCGCAAGGATACCGTAGGCGAAGCTGCGGCGACACTATCGCGAGCGCCAGTTTTGCCGGTACAGCAGTAACGCGATCAGGGTGATCAGGCCGGTCACGAGCAGCGGCCAGTTACCGAAACGCACATAAGCGGTTTCGCCGGACAACGGCTGAATCGTGGTGTCAATAACGGCCGGCACAAATTGTCGGGATACTTCGAGCAGCTCGCCGCGCGAACCGATCACGGCGGAAATTCCGTTGTTGGTCGCCCTGAGCATGAAACGCCGCACTTCCATCGCGCGCATGCGGGAGATCTGCAAGTGCTGATGCGGCGCGATCGTATCGCCAAACCAGGCGTCGTTGCTGACATTCACCAGCAACGCCGCCGCCGGAAAAAATACCCGTTGCTCGGTACCATAGGCATCCTCGTAACAAATGCTGGGTGCTACAAGGAAGCCGTTGACCTGCAGCGGTGGCTGGTCATACCGCCCCGCTTTAAAATCCGTGTAGGGCAGGTTTTGCAGGCGCATCCAGCGGCGGACGAACTCGGGTACAGGGAAAAATTCACCGAATGGCACCAGGTGGCGTTTGTAATAAAGCTCTACCTGCGGACCGAGACTGAGCAGCGTATTACGATATGCCCCGGTGTCGGGTTCGAAATCGATGATACCCAGCAACAGCGTATTGCCCTGTTCCAGCATGCGTTTGCGCAATGCCATCAGATAGTCGTCAACCTCGTCGATCAGCGCCGGAATGGCCGCCTCGGGCCAGATAACGAGATCGCTGTCCCAATGCCCATCGGTCATCGAGACATACAAATCCTGGGTCGGCTTTAGCATCTCGGGCAGCCATTTCTGTTCCTGCGGAATCGAGGCCTGCACGAGTGTGACCGACAACTCGTCACCGGCATCCGCAGTCCATTGAACCCGCCCGAGCATGGCGGCGGCTGACCAGATTAAAACGATTACCGCGGCGCCAAGTATTTTCTCGTGCCGCCGGCCCAGCAACAGAGCCAACAGCCCACCGGTGACCATCGCCACAGCAAGGCTGATCCCGTACACACCCAATACCGGTGCCAGCGCGCCCAGCCAGGTATCGGTCTGGCTGTATCCCAGGCTAAGCCATGGAAAGCCGGTGAGAAACCAGCCACGCCACCATTCCATCAGGATCCAGGCCAATGGCAGTCCGACCAGCCAGCCGAGCGGACCACGCTGCAATCTCCCGCGGACCACCAGGTAACCGAGGAGCGCGTGATACAGGCCCATAATCGCAACCAGCCCGAGCATCAGGAACAAAGCCAG
>JAPUGL010000054.1 GCA_027292775.1 Gammaproteobacteria bacterium
GCCAGGGCGACATGCGATGCCATGGATCATCAACACGAACTCGAAGTGTTTTGCCTGCAGGCTCTGCACCAGGAGGTACTCGCATGAGTAAAGTTCCGGTGACCGTTATTGGCGCTGAAATGCTCCGTGCAGAGTTGAAAAAATTGAAGTCCGAAGACCGACCGAGGATCATCAAGGCGATCGCGGAGGCGCGAGCCCATGGCGATCTGAAAGAGAATGCCGAATACCACGCGGCCAAGGAGCAACAGGGATTTATCGAGGGCAGAATCAAAAACATCGATGGCAAGTTGTCGCATGCGCAGATTATCGATGTCACTGAACTCCCGGTTTCAGGCCGCGTCGTTTTTGGAACCACAGTCGAACTTATAAACGAAGATAAAGGCGAAAAAACGGTTTACCGGATTGTCGGCGAGGACGAAGCTGATATCCGTGCCGGCCTTCTGTCCTACACGTCGCCAATTGCCAGGGCACTGATCGGCAAGGAAGCCGGCGATGTTGTCAATGTCCGGACGCCGGGCGGCGATTGTTCTTACGAAATTGCGAAGGTGCGGTACGTCTGATTTTCGAATCTTTCCCGTTGCCCGCCGGGTCGTGTTGAGCTTGTGGGTAGGCAGCCTGTGGACAGTCGGCTACCTGGCTGCACCCACGCTGTTTGCGGTATTGGATGACCGCCGGCTCGCCGGTGAAATAGCCGGCCAGTTATTTTTCGCGGAAACCTGGCTCAGCCTGATTTGCGCCGGCCTGATCTTGCTACCTGAATTCTTCGGCGATATTCGCCATGCTATTTTTCGGCCGGACAATATTCTGGTGATTATTTGTGTTGTCTTACTGGCGGGTGCGGAGTGGGGCGCGCGGCCGTTGATGGATGCATCGCGAATTGCGGATGGCAGCGGCGGGCCGGATTTTGCGATGTGGCACGGCGTCGCTGCAGGATTGTACCTGGGGGCCAGCCTCTGCGGGCTATTGGCCCTTTGGCGCTCGGCTTCAGGCAGGTAGAATAATGCCTGTCAGATCCGGGTTGGCACGGTAGAAAATCGCGGTTTTGCCGATGCGCTGAACGAGTTCCGCGTCGCGTTCCCGGCAGATTCGTTGAATAATTTGGTTTCGTGAATCGCGATCAACGACCCTGATTCGCGTTTTTACCAGTTCATGGCTAACCAGTGCCTGCTCGATTTCCGCGGCAACCGTCTCACTCAGCCCGCCGCCACCAATCCACACCACCGGCTTGAGACTGTGGGCGCGGCCGCGAAGAAATTTTTTTTGTGCTTCATTTAACATGCGGGGATTATAGGGGCGAGGATGGCGAAACGCAGCAAAAGCAGTTCCCGCTGGATACAGGAGCATCTGAAGGACGAATACGTCCTGCGGGCGCAGAAAGAAGGCTGGCGGTCACGCGCCGTCTACAAGCTCAGCGAAATCCATGAAAGGGAAACACTGATCCGGCCGGGAATGACGCTTATCGACCTGGGGGCGGCGCCTGGCGGCTGGAGCCAGTATGCGACCAGCCTGCTGGGTGGAAGCGGGTCGATTCTGGCGCTGGATCTGCTGATTATGGATTCTCTGCCGGATGTCGAATTTATTCAGGGCGATTTCACCGAGCAGGCCGTTCTCGACCAGTTGCTGGATCGGCTCGGCGACCGTAAAGCCGATCTTGTAATGTCGGATATGGCCCCCAATATGAGCGGTATGAGCGCTGTCGATCAGCCCCGCGTTATTTATCTGGCGGAGCTGACGCTTGATCTGGCCCGCAAGGTAATAAAACCGGGTGGTTTCATGCTGGTTAAACTGTTTCACGGCCAGGGATTCGATGACTACGTGGCCACGGTGAAACAATGCTTTGGCAAGGTGAAAGTCAGGAAACCCAAGGCCTCCAGACCGCGTAGCCGTGAGACCTATCTGCTGGCGGGAAACTATGGCTTGTAGTAGGGTCTAATTAATTGAATGCGGCCCGAAATGGCTGCAACGGGCCACCAGGCCCAGAGGCTTGATTTGAGCGATTTTACGAAACAGTTACTGCTTTGGGTCAGCATCGCCATGGTTCTGGTCATGGTGTTCAACAGCTTCAGCACGAAACAGCAGCAGGCTGTCGAAGTCGGTTACTCGGACTTCCTCGATGATGTCGAGGCCGGCAATGTGTTCGAGGTCATGATCGATGCCAGGGTAATCACCGGGACCTACAGGGACGGCCAGCGTGAGTTCTGGACCAGCAATCCGGAAACGGAAAATACCGAGCTGATCGAAGTCCTGCGCAATAACAACGTGAAGATCAAGGGAGCGCCACCCGAACGCAAGTCCCTTTTGATGGAATTATTCCTGTCCAGTTTCCCGATCCTCCTGCTGATTGGCGTCTGGGTCTACTTCATGCGCCAGATGCAAGGTGGCGGCAGTGGTCGCGGCGCGATGTCATTTGGCAAAAGCCGCGCCCGCCTGCTTAGCGAAGACCAGGTCGGCATCAGTTTTTCGGATGTAGCAGGTATCGAGGAGGCCAAGGAGGAGGTCGGCGAGATCGTGGATTTCCTGCGCGATCCGTCAAAATATCAGCGCCTTGGTGGAAAAATTCCCAAGGGTGTGTTGATGGTTGGTGCGCCGGGTACCGGTAAGACATTGCTTGCACGCGCCATCGCCGGCGAAGCTAAGGTTCCGTTTTTTACAATTTCCGGCTCTGATTTTGTCGAGATGTTTGTCGGAGTCGGCGCTTCGCGTGTTCGCGACATGTTCGAACAGGCGAAAAAAACCGCGCCATGCATCATTTTTATCGATGAGATAGACGCCGTCGGCCGTCATCGCGGCGCCGGTCTGGGCGGCGGGCACGATGAGCGCGAGCAGACTCTGAATCAGTTGCTCGTCGAAATGGACGGATTCGAAGGAAATGAAGGCGTCATCGTTATTGCCGCGACCAACCGTCCCGATGTGCTCGATCCGGCATTGCTCCGGCCCGGCCGATTTGATCGCCAGGTTGTGATTCCGCTTCCCGACGTTCGCGGTCGCGAGCAGATTCTCAAGGTACATATGCGCAAAGTGCCGATAGACGATGACGTACGCCCGAAAATCATCGCCAGGGGCACGCCAGGCTTTTCGGGCGCCGATCTGGCGAACCTGATCAATGAAGCCGCGTTATTTGCCGCCCGCGCGAATTGTCGGACGGTCGACATGGAGCAGTTCGAGAAAGCCAAGGATAAAATTATGATGGGCGCCGAGCGGCGCTCGATGGTGATGAGCGAGGACGAGCGCAAGCTCACCGCATATCACGATGCCGGACACGCCATTCTGGGGTAGAGCGTACCCGATCACGATCCGGTTTATAAAGTCACGATCATCCCGCGAGGCCGGGCTCTGGGCGTGACCGTTTTCCTGCCGGAAGAGGATCGCTATAGTTTCAGCAAGCGCCGTCTTGAAAGCCAGATTTCCAGCCTGTTTGGCGGGCGCATTGCCGAGGCGATGATATTCGGCAAGGACGCGGTAACCACGGGCGCGGCCAACGACATAGAGCGGGCGACCGCCCTGGCTCGCAACATGGTCACGAAGTGGGGTTTGTCGGATGGCATGGGTCCGCTGACTTATAGCGAAGATGATGGTGAGATTTTCCTTGGTCACAGCGTCACCCAGCATAAACAAGTATCCGACGAAACCGCACATGCCATC
>JAPUGL010000055.1 GCA_027292775.1 Gammaproteobacteria bacterium
CACTGCGAGAATCGCGACGACGATAGACAATCCGCTGGCTGCAATATCGATAAAAAGTGTCAATCGCAACAGTCGTCTGAATGAATGTATATTGTTGGCATCGTGCACCGGGACACCGAAACGCACGACTGTTTCGAACAATCTGAAGTTGAATACCCCTCGGACCATCTGAACATAGGTCTGGATGAGTACTATTTGGCCAAAGTTTGTGGGCGAAAGCGATCTGGCGAGTAACGCGACGGTTAACAACTCCAGCACGGCCGCCACGCCCCGTCCGCGCAACAATTTCCCAAAATTCTTGCCGATGCGACGAAGCAGAGATTTATCCTCTGTCAGTTTAGTATCCATTTCCATTCATCGACTGAATTTTCTTGCGTTCGGCGATCACCTGTTGAACATGCTGGTTCTGGTTCATTTGATGTTTGGCATTTATACGCGGCTTCAGCGGATTCGATGCAGGAATATAAGCGCCAACATCAGCAGAATTATGTCAGGTGCTAACGCCGCCGGCGCCGGGCTGAGATCATACAACAAGGCAAACTGTCCCATCATTTGCTCCGCAAGGTAGAAAAGTATGCCAATACTCCCACCGATCGCGACCCGCTGACCAGCATGGACATGGCGGGCTGATCCCATTAAAAAAGGAATGCCGAGCAGCGACATGGCTAACAAGCCAACCGGGATGCTCAATTGTTGCCAAAAAATCACACGATAACGATGCGTATCGAGATTATTCTGATCTAGCAAACGAATATATCGATAAAGAGCCAATGGGGCCATTGCTTCAACTGGTACAATCAGTGCCGATGTCTGTTGTGCTGACAAAGAGCTTTGCCACAATTTACTTGTCGAATGTTCTTGCTTGATTTCGGCAAGCTCAAGATTGGTAGTTTTAGCATCTATCAGTAACCATCGGCCTTCACTTAATACCTCAACACTTGATGCCTGTACGAGTTCCCGCAGGATCCCGTTTTCGCCAAGCTCAAAGATTTCGACGTCGCGCAATGCCCCTTGTTGAATCACCCTGCCTATGCGAATGAACCGATTACCGCTGCGAGTCCAGAATTCGGTGTCGGTACTCGCAATAATCGTTTGTGGCGTAGTTTTTGCTCTAACTCGCGCTGCGCTGAGCTCAAATTCTGGTACTACAAAGAACTGTACGAGAAACACGAAGGCAATGACCGCAAGAATTACTTCGACGAGCGGCCAGACGATGCGTTCAACAGGAGGGCCAAGAGCGCGAATGATAATCAATTCATGATGATTTGCCATCGTCCCCAAGCCGATCAAGACCCCCAATAATGCGGTGACTGGCAGTAAATCCAGCATTATTTTGGGTAGCGAATAACCCACTACCGTCAGCGCATCAATCGTTGTGAAAGCACCTTTGCCAACGTCTTCCAATACGTCAGCCAGAGTCAAAAGGCCGAATAATGACAGCAGGATAAAGAGCACTATCGCTGCCCCACTTAAAAAGTTACGTGCAATGTAACGATCAACGATCGGCATGAGATTGCTTTGCTTTGTGGCGTCTTACCAGTACTCGCCAGGGGGAATAAAAAATCACTACTAACAGTGCAAACAGTCCCGGCACCCACCAGATCGAAGCTACCTTTTCCTGCTCTACCCAGGTCTTGGCCATTGTAAGAAAATTCAAATATGACGCGTAAACCAGCAACGCGATCAAGGTTTTTGCGTAGCGCCCTCGACGAGGGAGTGAGCGACTCAGCGGGACGGCCACCAACGCAAGGAGTAGTGCCGACAGTGATGTCGACAACCGCCACTGGAATTCGGCCTTTTCTTTCGGGTTCTGGTAATTTCGTAAATTCCGGCTGGACTCAGCTTTGACCTTATATCCAATGGGTTTAGGGTCGGCGATTTTCAAGAAAAGGGAAAGAGACTTGAAGCGGCCCAGGACGTTTGGACCACTGTCAGTTGTCTTGTAAACCTGTGCATCGACTAACACAAGTTTATGATGGTCCTCTGTGGCAAACGGCTCAAAAAAGCCGGTGGCGGACGAAGTAACCTGAAGGCCCTGATTATCGCGGCTGCGAATAAAAATTCCCTGCAATTGACGACGGTCTTCCGACATGCCCTGGATAAATATCGTCCGTCCCGCATTGTCGTCGACGTAAAATTGGCCAGCGCGGATGCGTTCGAGTTCGGTGGACGCAGCTGCAGCTGCCCCTACTTCATATACCTCCCGGTAGGCCCAGGGTCGCGCTACTGTTGACAGCAGGCCGATGACGATGGCGATGGTGGTGGCGAAAATGATAATCGGCCGCAACAAGCGAACCTCACCTATCCCGGCGGCTTGCAATGCGTACATTTCCGAGTCGCTGTAAAGACGACCCATTCCGAGAATGATTCCCAAATACATGCCGAGGGGCAACAGCACCTCCAGGGCAATGATGGATTTGAGAAAGGTCAGATAGGCAACTTCGCCAGGGTTGAACAGGCCGCTGCTGGCCTTGGCCAGGAAAACCGTCATGCTATAGGTGAGAAAGATGACCAGGAGTGCGCTACTCACTCCGATAAAAGGTACACTGACTTCGCGCAACAGATAGCGATCGACCTGCATATTCGTGTTCCCGCAGTTTATGTTGATGGACTCAGCGAGTTGGTCGATATCGATCGTTGCAAAATCAACCCCTGGGTCGGATGTGATTATGTCATGACGAAACTGAGAACTGTAGCGCTTGCCATAATAGCCCTGTATGCAGGGCATGGCGCAGCGGCGGGACTACTGAATATATCCGACGAAAATACGATTCTTGTTTCGGCGGACGAGGTCTGGGAGGAGCCGGAGCGGGATATTTTTCATTTTCGGGGAAACTTCGAAATAAGGACACCGCGATGGGCGGTAATGGCCGATGAGGCCACCGTATACGGTAGATTGGACGATCTGGAACGAATAGTGGCCGAGGGGTCGCCCGTTCGATTCGTCTTCCAGAATTCCGACGCAGAAAATGGC
>JAPUGL010000056.1 GCA_027292775.1 Gammaproteobacteria bacterium
TCGGATCCCTGCTTCGAATCACCGGTTCTGCACGATGCCGGTAGCCCAGGCGGGTCACCACCGAGGATGATATTTTTTCGTAGGCTAGATCGGGTACGTTGATATTCAATATCGTATCGGAAGGCAATGGATTCTCGGTCAGGCGAATCAGAAAATCCCTGGCGACCCGGGCGGCGGTTTCAAACAGACGGCCGTTACCGCTGACCAACGACAGCGCCATTGTTGGCAGGCCGAGGAAACGCCCTTCCATGGCCGCAGCTACGGTGCCGGAATACAGCACATCGTCACCGAGATTAGCGCCGTCGTTGATACCCGAAATGACCATGTCCGGCTCGGTATCCAGCAAACCCGTGATAGCCAGGTGCACACAATCGGTCGGGGTCCCCTCGACATAGAACACACCGGGTTCCGCCTGGTGTACCCGCAGTGGCATATCCAGCGTCAGCGAATTACTGGCGCCGCTCCGGTTGCGGTCAGGCGCAACGATGGTGACTTGGGCCAGATCGGATATAGCCTCCGCGAGGTATCGAAGTCCTGGCGCCAGGTAACCATCGTCATTGCTCAGAAGAATATTCAAGCCGCGGGTCCCTTTGCGGTTTCATACCACGAACGCAGATTGCGTATGGTCATTGTCATCGGCTGCCTACTATACTGGAAAGCACGTCGGCCAACTATAAACGGCCGGAGACGGCGGACCGATGACGTCGGTGCGGACACAGGGTTCCTGGGTGACACGATGAGCAAACCGGTAAACGAAAAATCCCAGTTTCGCAAGGCGATGCAAGATGTAACTCAACTGGCGGACGAGCCGCGCGTCGAACACGAAAAACCGAAACCCAAAGCGACGGCCCGATTCACCCGCCGTGACAACGCTGAAGTCATGCGGCAAAGCCTCAGCGGTTCACCGTTGCCCGGTGACATTCAATCCGGCGAGGAAATGATCTATGCCCGTCCCGGCGTGTCACCAAAAGTCCTGCGCAAGTTGCGCCGCGGCCAGTACGCGATTGAAAGCGAATGCGATCTGCATGGTCTGACCGCCGAGCAGGCAAAACATGTATTGGTAAAATTCATAGACGAATGCCTCGCCATGGGTTTGCACTGCGTGCGCGTTGTTCATGGCAAGGGGCGCGGTTCGGGCCCCGCCGGCCCGGTGATCAAGCCACTGGCGGCCAGTTACCTGCAGAGGCGGGCCGAAGTGGTGGCCTATGCGACGACGCTACCGGCGCATGGTGGCAGTGGCGCAGTTTATGTACTGTTGATATGAGGGGCACTGTTTCTACCCACGAGTCGATTCGGAACTAAGTTGATCGACAAAGGGGTAAAACAAGGGCCCTGTTAACAGCACAATTATTTGGGTCGCGCAGAAATACCCGTTGTTGTGCCGGGTCGCAACTATGCTCGCTACTTTTTCTTTTTACCAAGTGATTCGACCAGTTCCCCGAGGACCCTTTGGGTTTCCTCGCTAAACCAGCCATCGGTGATTTCGTCAACCATGTTTTCATCCAGGTGTTCAAAAATATCCAGTAATGGCTGACGAGCGATCTTGCGTGTCACCAGCATTGCGCGCCTGGGCACACCGAGCATCCCGCGCAGTCTGGTAATCGCCGTCGCCACCACATCTTCGGGTTCGCAGAGTTCATCAATCAACCCGCAGGCGAGCGCTTCGTCGGCGGTGATCATTTCGCCAATCACGGCCAGCCGTTCTGCTTCCCGTTGACCGAGCAGCAATCGATAGGCATAAAATATCCACGGCGGCAGGGCCAGCCCAACTGCCACTTCGTTGAGTCCCATCCGAAATTCGCCTTTGGCCGCGATGCGCCGGTCGCAGAAGATTGCGAAGACCGTGCCGCCTGCCGGATTGTGCCCGCCGATCGCGGCAAAAACCGGTACTGGAAAACCTGCCAGTGTTTTCAGAACGCGAAAAAAACTCCGCCAGAATTCCGAAATTTCCTCCCGATCCAGCTGCAAAAGAGATGGAATGTCGAGCCCCGCCGAAAACAAGCCCGGACGCCCGGACAACACCACTCCTGATACGTCGTCATCGGCTGCTTTCTTCAATGCTGCGTGAATAGCCAGCATCATCGTCGCGTCGATCGCGTTGACCGGCGGTCGCGCCAGGCGGATTTCCCGAATATCGTCGTGATCAATCTGTTCCAGCATCTTTGGCTCCTGTCATCACTCGCCGCGGTTCGGCATCGGTTTTTCTTCGCAACAACACGACCGCGTGCGCCGCCATGGCCTCGCCTCGTCCGACCGCGCCGACTCCTTCCGCGGTCGTAGCTTTGACGTTGATCCGGTCTACCGCGACCCCCAGATCCCCGGCAATGCGCTTACACATTTTTTTGCGGTAGGGGCCTATTCGCGGTGCTTCGCAGATCAATGTCAGATCGGCATTCTCCAGCACGTATCCTTGATGTTCCATGAGTTCCGCGATCAAGACGAGGAACCGCCGGCTCACGGCATCCCGCCAGTGCTCATCCTGGTCTGAAAAATGCAGGCCGATATCACCCTGGGACATCGCACCCAGCAGCGCATCGCACAACGCATGTACTAAGACATCACCATCAGAATGTGCGATAACTTGTTGATTATGTGGTATTTCTACACCCGCCAATCGAATGCTAACACCCGTCCCTACGGCGCCAAACCGGTGTAAGTCATAACCATGACCGATACGCATCAAACCCTCCTGTGTCCGGCCAGTATGGCCTCTGCAAATGCGAGGTCCGCGGCCTGTGTCACCTTGATATTGTCGAGACGGCCTTCGACCAGCAACGGCCGGTGACCGGCCAACTCCATTGCGGCAGCCTCATCGCCTAACATTTTTCCCGCCTCCTGCGCGGCTTCCAGCGCCGACCGTAACAGGCCATAAGGAAAAACCTGCGGGGTCATTGCCTGCCACAACCCCTGGCGGTCCATCGTCGTGACGACCCGTGCCTGGTTGCTGTCATCCTGTGCTTTTTTAAGCGTGTCCGTAACCCGAGTTGCCAGAAGACCACCAACGCCGTCAGCCCCGGTAGACTCCGTCAACCTGCGCAAGTCATCCGCACAAAGGCAGGGTCTCACCGCGTCGTGGACCAGCACCCAGTCATGCTCATCAGCTTCACCCTGTAAAGCCCGGACTGCATTGATCACAGAATTCATACGTTCGGCGCCACCGGCCACCGTCCTGACCGGCAGCGGTAGTTGCACGCTGATGCCGGCAAACCAGCGGTCGCCATCATCGATCGCCAAAACCGTGCCGGCAAGATCGCCCCAATCGGCAAAGGCCTGCAGAGCGTGCGCGAGCATGCAGCGACCGCCGATTTCCTGGTATTGCTTCGGAAGGTCCGAGCCGAATCGTCGGCCGGTCCCGGCCGCCGGCACCACCAGCCAGTAACGCGGTTTTTTCATGGTTTTTTATCCGCCGCGCTATCGCTGTCCTCTGTGGCTTCATCGACCGGGTATTCATCGCCGACGATCTGGAAAAAGGTTTCCTGTTCGCGAATCATGCCAAGATCGCTGCGCGCCCGTTCCTCGACGGCATCCCTGCCCTGTCGGAGATCGCGCACTTCCGCTTCCAGCGCGGCGTTGCGCTGTTCCAATTCAATGTTACGCGCTGACTGTTCGTTAACCAGTTCGCGCAATCGCCACATCTCCTGCATGCCCTCATCGCTGATCCATAGTCGATACTGCAGCAACAACAACAAAACCAGCAGGAAAAGCAAAAGATAGCGCATAAGCCCTACACCACCCGCGGGCTAAGCCCGAAAAGCGGCGCGCCCCGGATAGTGCGCCCGCTCACCGAGTTCTTCCTCGATACGTAACAGCTGGTTGTATTTTGCCATACGATCGGACCGGCACAGCGAGCCGGTCTTGATTTGCGTGGCTGTCGTCGCTACTGCGATATCGGCGATCGTGGCATCTGAAGTCTCACCCGAGCGGTGAGAAATCACCGATGCGTAACCGGCATCGTCCGCCATGCGAATTGCCGCCAGGGTTTCGCTCAGCGTCCCTATCTGGTTCGGCTTGATCAGGATCGCATTGGCAATACCCTGTTCGATGCCCTGAGCCAGAATTTCCGTATTGGTCACAAAAATATCGTCGCCGATCAGTTGAATCTTCCGGCCCAGCGCTTCGCTATGAATTTTCCAGCCATCCCAATCGCTCTCGGCCATGCCGTCTTCAATGCTGATTATGGGGTAGCGATCCGCGAGGCCAGCGAGATAATCGGAAAACCCAGTCGCATCGAATTGCCGGTTTTCCGATGCCAGTGTATACACACCGTCAGCAAAAATTTCGGAGCTGGCCACATCGAGCCCCAGGCAAATATCCTTGCCGGCCTCGAATCCGGCCCGCTCTATCGCAAGCATAACGATTTCCAGGGCCGCCTCATTGGATGGCAGGTTTGGTGCAAACCCCCCCTCGTCGCCAACCGCGGTACTCAGCCCCTTGCCGTGCAATACCGCCTTCAGAGTATGAAAAACTTCGACGCCATAGCGGAGCGCCTCGGTAAAACTGGGTGCCCCCAGTGGCAGAATCATAAACTCCTGGATATCCACGCTGTTATTCGCATGCGCGCCACCGTTGATGATGTTCATCATCGGCACCGGCAAACCGTAAGCATCATCGCCGCCCAGGTAACGGAACAACGGTAGTCCATCGCTAGCGGCCGCGGCTTTTGCCGTGGCCAGCGACACGGCCAGCAGCGCGTTAGCTCCCAGGCGAGCCTTGTTCGGGCTGGCATCCAGAGCGCACAAGCGATCATCAATCGCTTGCTGGTCGCTCGCCTCGGCACCGCTCAGCGCTGCGGCGATTTCACCATTAACATGGGCCACCGCAGTTAACACGCCTTTACCGAGATACCGGTTCATATCACCGTCACGCAACTCGACCGCTTCCCGGGCGCCGGTCGATGCGCCCGAGGGAACAATCGCCCTTCCAATGCTGTTGTCGTCCAGGCGAACATCGGCCTCGACCGTGGGATTACCACGTGAATCAATTACTTCGCGCCCGCGAATTTCAACGATTTTGCTCATTGATCAGCCTTTTCTGAAACTCAATAATCGCCTGGCTAGCCCACATATTTCACCAAGGACCGAAGATTCTGGGTGAGGGCTCGGGCTGCTGAGCGCGCGTTTGGAACGAAACCCATAGTTGCATCTATGGATCGAGTGAAGACCAAGCTCAGCTGCCCGAGAACCAGCCAGGGTCGCGATTGGTGGACGACGGTGTACTAACTGTAATCGAAAATTAACGGACCGATGCCTCAAAATATCTGATCCTTCCGTTCCTTACACCCCGTCGGCTACCGCCTTAGTGAATTATATGGGTTAACAATCCGGCAGATTACGGGAGCAACGGCTGCTCCTCCATAGGCGTCGCTTTGACCACCCGATCCAGGTCCGCCAGGACCGTGAGCAGAGCCTCCATCCGCTCCAGCGGCCAGGCATTTGGACCATCGCTAAGCGCCTTTTCCGGTTCGGGATGGGTTTCCATAAACAGACCGGACACACCAGCTGCTACCGCGGCGCGCGCCAGCACCGGGATAAATTCGCGTTGCCCGCCGGACGCGCTGCCTTTGCCGCCCGGTAACTGCACCGAGTGGGTCGCGTCAAAAACGACCGGGCAGCCGGTGCTGCGCATCGCCGCCAGTGACCGCATATCGGACACCAGATTGTTATAACCAAAACTGAACCCGCGTTCGCAGACCATGATGGCTTCGTTGCCTGTCGAACGGGCCTTTTCCACGACGTTGACCATTTCCCATGGCGACAGGAACTGCCCTTTCTTGATATTCACCGGCTTGTTCTGGCTCGCAACGTTAACGATGAAATTGGTCTGCCGGCACAGGAACGCCGGTGTCTGCATCACATCCACGACCGCGGACACTTCATCCAGTGGCGTATCTTCATGCACATCGGTCAGTATCGGCACTTTGAGTTGATCGCGAATTTCGGCAAGGATACGCAATCCTTTTTCGATACCGAGCCCACGGTAGCTGCCCACCGACGAGCGGTTCGCCTTATCGAAAGATGATTTGAAGATAAACGGCACCGAAAGCCGCTTACAGATTTCCTGCATGCGGCCAGCGGTTTCAAGATTGAGCTCCAGGCTCTCTATTACACAGGGCCCGGCGATCAGAAATAGCGGCTGATCTATGCCAACCTGGAAATTGCAAAGCTTCACGCGTGCAAGGCCTCGGGAATCTGCTCAAGGTGGAATCCGCGCGCAGCTTTGACGAAGCCTGCAAACAACGGGTGCCCATCGCGCGGCGTCGAGGTAAATTCCGGGTGAAACTGACAGGCGACAAACCAGGGATGCTCGGGGATTTCGATCATCTCAACCAAGCCGTCGACCGACAGGCCGGAAATTACCATACCCGCGTCTTCCAGTTGTTTCATGTAGGTGTTATTGAATTCGTAGCGGTGGCGATGCCGCTCCATGATGGTTTCGCTGCCATAGATGAGCTGCGCCTGTGAACCGGTCTTCAGGCGGCATTCCTGTGCGCCCAAACGCATGCTGCCGCCCAGATCCGAATCTTCGTCCCGCTCCTCGATCTGGCCACCTTGATCCTGCCATTCAGTAATCAGTGCAATCACCGGATGTGGCGTGTCCGGTTTGAATTCAGAACTGTGTGCGTCTTCCAGCGATGCGACGTTCCTGGCAAATTCGATCACTGCAACCTGCAGTCCCAAGCAGATGCCCAGGTACGGGATGCTATTTTCACGCGCATACCGTGCCGCGACGATTTTTCCTTTGACACCGCGTTCGCCAAAACCCCCCGGTATCAGAATCGCATCCATGTCCGCCAGTGGAGACACATCACCGTCGTCCAGCCTGTGCGCCTCTATGTAATGAATATTGACTTGAGTGCGCGTTTTAATCCCCGCGTGGGTCAGCGCCTCACTGAGCGAAATATATGAATCCTTGAAATCCACATATTTGCCGACCATTGCGACGCTGATTTCAGCCTCCGGGTTTGATTTGGCGTCAACAACAGCCTGCCACTCGCTGAGATCGACCGGGCCGGCATCGAGCGCCAGTTTTTCGGTGACGATGTCGTCCAGCCCTTGTTCATGCAGGAGCATTGGAATCTTGTAGATATTGTCCGAATCCACGGCTGAGATAACCGCTTTTTCAGCAACATTTGTGAACAGCGCAATCTTGCGCCGCTGCTCATCCGAAATCGGGCGGTCTGAACGGCAGACCAACACATCGGGTTGAATACCGATCGAGCGCAACTCCTTGACCGAATGCTGCGTGGGTTTGGTTTTCATTTCCGATGACGTCGCGATGTACGGGACCAGCGTGAGGTGAATATAGAGTACATGCTCCGGCCCCAGTTCCACACCGAGTTGACGAATGGCTTCCAAAAACGGCAGTGATTCGATGTCGCCAACGGTACCGCCGATTTCCACCATGCAAACATCGGCATCGCCCGCGCCGCGCAGCACGCTTTCCTTGATCTCGTCGGTGATGTGAGGAATAACCTGGACGGTCGCACCCAGATATTCGCCACGCCGCTCTTTCGCGATCACGGATTCATAGATCTTTCCGGTCGTAAAATTGCTGTCGCGCGTCGTCGTCGTGCGCACAAATCGCTCGTAATGGCCAAGATCGAGGTCGGTCTCCGTGCCATCGCAAGTGACAAAAACCTCGCCATGCTGGAACGGGCTCATTGTCCCCGGATCCACGTTGATATACGGGGGCAGCTTCATCATGCTGATCTTCAGCCCGCGCGCTTCCAGGATCGCGCCCAGTGAAGCCGCCGCTATACCTTTACCCAGAGAGGAAACTACGCCGCCAGTGACAAAAACGAATCGGGTCATAAAAAAATCCGCTGCAGAAAAAAAAATTGGAGCCCTGTTCGGACTCCTACAGCGAGACCTGCGATTGTTCTCAGCGGGTCCCGAACCAGCCATGTGGTCGGTACTAGAAAATACCAGAAGCCGGCCTGCGCGACAATCAGGAATTCACTTGCGGCGCCCGATGCCAACAAATTATCCGGCCATCCTCGCCTGCCCGTGCCAGCAAATCTTCGGCGCAGCCGATGGCTGGCACCCAGGCCAGCCGGTCCGCGCAATAAACCAGCGGCAGCCGAGACCTCATCCACGGTGGAATTCCTTTCTCCTGCAGCCATTTTTTCAGTGGCCTTCGCCTGCCACCCGCCGGACGGAAGTACTCCCCGCCAACCCGGAACCGCACCGTGAAGTGACGTTCGAGCAGGCGGTTCGCTAACACCCCATCAGCGCTGCCCGAGTCCGCCTGAGCCAATTCGAGGTGACCCATTAGACCTGGCAATGCCAGCGGTTTAGTAGTGTCCCAGTCCAGAACCTGGTCCGGCGCTTCAGCCAGGGACGGCATCAGGTAAAGCCTGTCGCGATAGCGTCTGAGTTCCGTATCACTCCACCGTACCACCGGCTCGGCATCAGCCTTGGCGGGAACCACACTGTCGATGATTTCTCCAAGGCGGCCGTGACCCGGCACCGGGTAGCCCTGGGACCTGATCCAGTAACGCAACAGGTTGCGTACCCGACCGATACTGAGCCCGTCTAATTTTTCAGTCGACAGCACGGAGGCGAGATACGCGGTCTCGGCAAGCGGGTCGCCAAGGTCATGCTCGGCCAGCTCCTGCAGCACAGATTCGGCTTCGGCACAATAAATCGCACTGCGGGCCGCGCTGCCGGCAGCCGATGGCCAGCGTTCCCGCAGCAAGGGCAGGATTCGGTGACGCAGGTAATTGCGTGAAAACTGCTGATTCTGGTTGCTGTTGTCCTCGCTCCAGGCTACGGCGTTTCGCCGTGCCCAGTCGCTCAGCTCATCCCGGCTCACCGACAACAGCGGCCGCAGCAACAGCCCCGGGCCCAGATCGCGAACCACCGGCATCGCGGCCAGACCCGCCGGGCCCGCGCCGCGCATGAGCTGCAGAAGGAAGGTCTCCAGTTGGTCGTCCATGTGATGTGCGCAGACCAGCACTTCGCCGACAGCCATGGTATCTGTCAGCGCCCGATAGCGCGCGTCGCGCGCAGCGGCTTCCACACCACCAGGCGTATCCCCGTCAACAGAGATCTGAATCGCCGAAAAATCCACGTTCAGCTTTCGTGCGAAATCCTGCGCCGC
>JAPUGL010000057.1 GCA_027292775.1 Gammaproteobacteria bacterium
TATGAGCAGCTCAAGGAGCTGTCCCGCGGCCGGCAAATTACCCGCGACCAGCTACAGGCTTTCGTCCGTGGTCTGGATATTCCGGAGCAGGCCCGCGCAGCGCTGCTGGATCTATCGCCGGAGACCTATCTCGGCATGTCCAGATCGCGGCGGCGGACCTGATCGCGGAAAATGCCTGGCGAAAGCGGTCTGCCGGCAACGATCGAGACCCGTGACCAGGCCGTGGCTGCATTCGAGCAGCTGATACTCGCTGCGACGGCTGCGCTGAATATTGTGAGCGACCGGCTGAATCCTGCATTGTTTAATGACCCCGTCCTGATCGAGGCTTTGCGCCAGAAAATTTTACAAAGAAGGCGAATGCTGATCAGGGTTCTTATCCGGCAGCCGCGCCAGCCCGTCATCAATGCGCCGAGATTTTTTGCCCTGGCCAGACGGCTGGGCAGTAACTTCGAAATGCGTGCAGCGCGGCGGGACACCAGCCTGACTGCATCGCTCATCATCCGCGACCGGCACTCGATGATTTATCGGCCATCGTTCGAACGTTGGGATGGCCAGCTGATTTCCGCAGACCCGATTGGCATAAAGGAATGGCTGGAAACCTTCGATAGCGCCTGGGACAACGCCAGCGAAACGCCCGAGCTACGCGAAACAAGATTGTAAAATCGTCTGTACCGGCTCGTTCATGAATAATCTGTGCCGTCAGGGGCCGACCGTCAGCACGAATCCTTCACTGTGGCTGGGGTTCTCCGCACCGTTATCAAATGCGGTGATTATCATCAACTGGCTGCCAAACAGATCCGGCAAGCGCGTAATCGTGACCTGGCCGGTGTTCGGGTCGATGCTGATCGCCGCGAAATCTATAGGCGGGCTGATCGTGTAGGTCACCGTCTGAGACGTTTCATCCGGGTTGACTGCGGCCGGCGTGACCGCGAAACCGACGACACCGGGGAAATTCAGGGGCAATACAATATCACCGGGGATACTGAAAACGGGCGCGTCGTTTATCGCCGTTACCGTAAAAAGAAAATTCTGCTGCCAGGTGTTGTTTACAGCCTGGCCATCGTCGGCCGTAATGGTGAAAATCTGGCCGCCATTCATGTTTGCCGCCGCGGTCGCGCTCAGCGTGCCGCTGGCAGGATCGAAAACCAGGTTTGCGAAGCCTGTCAGGGCCGGGTCGGGGCTGATGCTGTAAATGACACTCTGTCCGGACTCGTCCGCGGTCACCGGGCCGGGGACTACGCCACGCACCACGGTGCCAGCGAAATCTTCCGCCAGCAATAAATCTGCAACGCTGAATGCGGGCGGGTTATTGACGTCCGTCACCGACAATAAAAAGCTGTCGCTGACCGACTCAGCGAGGTCACTGGCCGAGACAGTCAGATTGAGCGGCCCGGACTTGGCATCGGAATCGGATGGAAACCCGCTGAGGATTCCACTGACCGGGTCAAACTGCAGACCGCTTCCCGTGGGCAGGCCAAGCAGCGCAAATGAAAGCGCGTCACCATCGCTGTCGCTGAAAAAGGCCGCCAGGTTGATCGAGAAGAACTGGCCTTCGGTCGCCGTTGAATCCGGCACCGGTTGCAACAGTTGTGGCGCATTCGGCGTCGTAATCGTCAGCGACTGGCTGGCCGTGCTGATGAGGCCCGCCTCGTCCCGGACCGTCCAGACGACCGTATGCAAGCCAACGGGAAAGCCAGCGGCGGGTGCGTCGTTGCTAACGATCAGCAGACCCACGGTGGTGACGTTGTCCGCCACCACCGGTAGCCCCAGGTTGACCACGGTCAGCGCCCCATCTTGTACCTGGGTAATATCCGCGGGCGCTTGTATGGATGGCGCCGCCTGGTCCCGGACCGCGACCCGCGTGGTAGCCAGCGATGTATTTCCCGAACTGTCGGTCGCGATGAACGTGACCAGGGTTTCACCGAGCGCGAAGATCGGTGGCGCATCGTGAATAATCTGTACCGGATCACCGCTGTCGTCCACCGCCTGGACCTGGGCAAGCGTTCCCGCGATAGCCGGGTCTGCGGCCAGGGTTCCGTTTGCGTCGCTTGCGGCGACAGTAAAAGGCGGCGGTACTTGCAAGAACACCGGGGCGATGGTGTCACCGGATGGTGGATTGACGGAGCAAGCAGTCGGGTCGACCACTGGCACCGCGGTACCGGAAAATACCACGAAGTTGTTATTGCGGAACCTGATAACCTGACCGTTCAGATCGAGATCGGTCGGCAGTGCGACAAAACTGCCATTCAGGGAAAAATAGACGGTGCCAGCGGAGTCCTGACCGTTCAGCAAGCAATCGGACAAATCCTGGCTGACCGCCTCTACCATGCTGAATATAGGAACCGGTATTCCATTTCTGACGGCGATATCGTTCAGGACATTGGCGAGCCCGCCGAGCAGCAGAGCATATTGTCTTTGTTCTTCCGGTGAGGCTGGGTCCGGTGCAATCGGATCCTGCGGCAGAACCGTAAAAATATCGAACCCGAAAACTTGTATCGCTTCGCTGCGGACCGCATCGACCGCAACCGGGAAACTCACTGGTCCGGTACGCATACGGGCCCTCGTCAACATGGCCTGGCTGATGATATTGATCGCAGCAGTGGAACTCCCCGACAAGGCCAGACCCTGCAATTCATCGTTGGCTGCCAATTGAATCACCCGTTTTAGCGCCGGGTCTGGCGTCGAATCGGATTCATCGACGTAGCTGCCACCGCGGCTTGTGGCTATCAGCAATTGCGCGCCTGAATTGAGGGTAGCGAACCAGTGACCGGTGCCATCGGTGACAGTGCTTAGCAAAGAACCCGAACCGCTCGGTTGACCGGCGACATCAGCAGGCCAAAGATCGATATTCGCATCCGCAATCGGCCCCTTTGACGCCACTCCTTCGATGCTTACCGCCGTTAACGTCTCGGTCGTTGCGCTGGCAGCATTATCGTCGCTGCCACTGCCGCAGCCGGTCATCGCCAGCAGAACGGCGGCCAGGCTCGTGCGCAATATTGTCGAATACGATAGGTACATCTTCCGGTCCGCTTTTTAGGCCTTACATAATCCTTGGCAGTGTGTCCTTATTGGTCCAAATTTTACGTGTCTTACATCACACATACGGCCGCCAACCCAATGGTTGTCATAGCCGCTAAAAAAAAGCAGGCGGCCGGACCGATGGTCACGACCGCCTGTCGTATTGGTTATCGCGGATTGACTTATTCGCCGCCGGGCGGATCATCGGCACTAAATGCAGCAGCACCAGTCACTGAAGTCCCCTGGCCGTCGTCCAGCGAATAGCCGAAACCCGCACCTGAAACATCGCCGTTTCCATCGCCGGTGAAAAACCCGCTAAGGCTTCCATCGCCCTGGCTAGCCGACCCGTCAGTGGTATCGGTAACGGTAACGTCATCGAATGAGCCGCCAAAGGTCGCATCCGCGTTGTCGATTGCAATATCGGTCGCCGACGCGCTCCAGATTTCGTTGTTGGAATCCATAGACAGCGAGACATCAGCGTCAACCGTCTGCCGGTCAAAATCGGCACTCAGGCTCGCGGAACCCAGGGTACCGACGTTGCCCGAATTATCGGTCGGGTTGGTATTACCGACCAGCGTGAAGCTTGCCGAGCCGGTGGTCGGCAGCACGGGTGTCGGCTGGCCGACAGACCCGGTTACCCAGTGCAGGCTCGAATTCCCGAGATCCTGGTCGGTGCTCGTGCCGCTGCCATCGATTACGGAAATCGAACCATTGGCCCAGCGACCCCAGCGAATACCGGACGCGGCGTCCTCGCCGCGGTCGAAAATCTCGGCACTGCCGACGCTGTAAATGACATCGCTTGTATTGCCTTGGGGATCTGTCGGGATCGGTCCGCCAAACTGAATCAGGTCACCATCGTCGGTCATCAGGACCGATGCATCTGAACCGGACGTAACGCCGCTGAAATGGTCGGCTGTCGCCAACGGACCGGCTGCAAATCCGATCTGGCCCGACTGTGAGGCCTGGACCTCGTCGCCTTCGGTCAGGCTTGCCGACTGGCCGCTGCCATCGGTGCCGGAAACGGCTACCTGGACCACTGCGTCGGATTCTTCGCTCTCACCGGCCGAACCGATGCCTGAGGCGAGTACATCCGCGCCATCGTCCGACATCTCCGGGGCGCTGTCTTCATCCGCTACATAGCCGTACTGGCCGGGACCAAGCTCAAGCGATCCCGCTGCGTTAGTCAAGACGACGCCGCCTTCCGTTACACCGACATAGAGGCCGATGTTTCCTGGCTCACACGCAGTCTCACAAAAAACCGCATCATAATCTGTTCCGCGTATGCCGATCGTAGCGACCGGAGTGCGCACACGGTAAGCGCTTTTATCTTTTTGCCCAATGGCGCCGGTTATTGATCGAAATCCGCCTTTTACCAGCCCAAAAAAGCTTCGATCCTGGCTATCGGCTACGCCGGCATCGGCATCGGCATCGGAGCCGGCATAGGAAAACTCTTCGATCACGAACTCCGTCGATGGCCTCAGGGCGATCAGTCCGCCGTCCGCCATTCGCAACTGCACCCGCCCGTTCGCAGCGGTGCTGAAATGATCTCCACTATCGAAGCTCATTCCCTTTACTACTTCCTGGTGGGTTCCATCCGTGCTATCCAGCCAAGCCTGTCCGAAAACAAACATGACTTTCCCTGCCTCTGCCGAAACAATCATCGGCAGCATCAGCATGGCTGTCAGGAGTAATCCCTTCGTCAATGCAAAATGTTTATTCATGGTCTTACCTGTCTTCCCGCCTGGTTTGAGGCAATTTTTCCGGCAAGGATAAATTAGGGTATTTCCTTAAAAGCGCTGTGAACGGCTTCACACTTGGTAAGACCTTCCCAAAAATATGTTCAATGGAACACGCTGAATGTGTGACTCGCGTCACATTTCCCGGACCGGGCCGGGAATGGTCCATTTCCTACCGCCAGAATCGTCTCAGTGACAGGCCCGCGACGTCCCGATCGAAACCGAATATTTCGACGTTGGAATGATTCTTTTGATGTGAGTAATAGTAATTTAACAACCAGTGCCGACTGACCTTCCAGGACATGCGTAGCGTGATTTGGCTCAGCGTGTCCCGGCGGTCGTTATTTACCTGTTGAGGGAAAAAAATATCGTCATATTCAGACCGGCTTACGCCCACCATCGTCTGGAATCTGACATTGCTATTGAAATTCCAGGCAACGAATACCTGCAAGCCGGCGATGTAACGGCTGTATTTCGAACTCGATAGTCGGGCATTGTCGCGGCCGAGCAACACTGTCGCACCTGTATTACCCAACCCCGAAGCGCCAAAAACCCGGCTGATCGTGGACCCGATAAGGAACTGGTCGACATCCCGAACATCCTGATTGTCGGCGAACCGAATCATGGTCAGTTTTCCTAGCACACCGAAATAGGTTTTCCTGTTCAGTTTGTGTTCGTAATCCCCTTCCAGACTGATGCCCTGGCTGTTTAATTCGCCATCGGTATTCAACCGATAACCCATCAGGCCGCCGGAGTATTGAATCGTGTCGCCGACCTTCCTGATTCGTGAGCGAATGCTACCCAGGGTCGTATTTACGAAGGAAGCATCCGGATAATTTTTTTGTCCCAGATCCGCTCGCGTGGTCCAGATCAGTCCTCTTTCGAAGGGCCGTTCAATCTCGCCTCCCAACAAATATGAAGTATAAGGGCTGTCAGTCTCCCTGCTTTCAGGATCAAGCAAAAAGCCAAGAAACGTACTGGTCTCTGTCGCCGCATTGGCATTGCTGTCAAAACCCGCGGCAATCTGCACGTACGACTGGTAACGGTTTTTCCCCGGTTGTGCCCTGCTGTCGATTCGAGCCAGTAGATTCCGAATTTCCCGTCGCGCTGCCGGTGGTGGATTCTCGTCACGAATTATCAGCAAATGGAATCTTGCTTCCACCAAATTCTCTTCGACAAAATATGCGCGGGCAAGATCAAGACGCGCCGCGGCGAAAGATGGATCATTGTTGACGGTCCGTTGCAAAGCGAAAATCGCCTTGCCGGTATGACCTGTTTCGAGCAACGCCAGCCCGAACAGGTAATCGAACCGGCTGTTACCGGCCAGCTGCGGTTCGATGGGCGAAAGAATTTCGAGCGCCTGCGCAGGCTGCCCCACGTTCAACATTTCCTGTGCTTTTCGCAGACTTTCGTCGGAGGCCAAAGCCACGGCGCTATACGCCAGGGCCAGCATGGCCATCAGCGATTTGAAAATCCGATCAGAATTGGATGTCATGCAGTATCAGCCTCCCTGGCTGCCAATGCTCCCTGCATCCGATATTTTACATAACAACGCAGTTGTATAGCAGAATAGACAATATGGCAGGCGGCAAACGTGAAGGAATTCACAGTTTGTGCGAAGGGATTCACGGATTGCTCAGCTGCCTGGTTGTGCTGACGGTATACTTCCGGGATGTCGTGGATTCCTCATGTAACAGTCGCTGCGGTCATCCACAAGGATGGCCGTTTTTTATTGGTCGAAGAGTTCGCCAACGATCGAGAGGTTTTGAATCAGCCTGCCGGTCATCTCGATCCAGGCGAGAGCCTGGTCGAGGCGGTGGTTCGTGAAACGCTGGAAGAAACAGCCTGGCGTTTCGAGCCAAAAGCTCTATGCGGCATATACCAGTGGACCCATCCTGAGAAACAAAAGACTTTTATTCGGTTTGCCTTTACCGGTGATGTCCTTGAGCATCTTCCGGGTTGCGATCTGGATGCCGGCATCATACGTGCGGTCTGGCTGGACAGAGGGCAGGTGCTTGCCCGTTCCGGCCAACTTCGCAGCCCAATGGTCATGCGTTGTATCGATGACTATCTCGCGGGCCAACGGTTTCCCCTGAATCTGGTAAGACATCTGCCATTGACCGGCAAAAATCGCGAGCAGGCTTCCTAACCCGCAAAAAAGAATTGCGTTTATAATAAGGTCTTTGCCAACCCGATTCGGATTGCAGACCAATGCCTGCCAATAGCCCAGAACGAGTAATAGTTGGAATGTCCGGTGGTGTAGATTCATCGGTCGCCGCATTTCAGTTGTTAACGGCTGGCTACGATGTACACGGCTTGTTCATGAACAACTGGGAGGACGATGAGGACGGCTATTGCCAGTCGGCGCAGGACTATCAGGATGCACGGCAGGTATGCGGGAAACTCGGTATCCCGTTGCACAAGGTGGATTTTGCGGAGGAATATCGCGAGCGCGTTTTCAGCTACTTCCTTGAAGAGATTCAAGCCGGAAGAACTCCAAACCCGGATGTGCTGTGCAATCGCGAAATCAAGTTCGGCACTTTCCGCGAATATGCCATACGTCTCGGCGCCCGCTACATCGCAACCGGTCACTATGTCAGAGTCGATCACCCGCCTTCCGGTACCAGACTGCTAAAAGGACTGGATCGGGCAAAAGATCAGAGCTACTTTCTGAATTCGGTCCCCGTGGAGGCTCTCCGCGATGCGATTTTCCCAATCGGAGAAATGCAGAAAGCAGAGGTCCGATCGATCGCCCGCCAGCAGGGTTTTGATAATTTTGGAAAGAAAGATAGCACCGGCATTTGCTTTATCGGCGAACGCCATTTCCGCAGCTTTCTGGAAACCTATCTGCCAGCCACCCCTGGCGATATTCGCAATCCGGATGGCGAGCTTTTGGGTCGGCACGATGGCCTGATGTATTACACGCTTGGTCAAAGACAGGGGCTGGGTATTGGCGGTCGCAAGGGACACGCCGAGTCACCGTGGTATGTCGCCCACAAGAATCTGGAGAGCAATACGCTGACGGTTGTCCAGGGGCACGATCATCCGTTGTTGTACAGCAATAGTCTGCGGGCGAGCGACGGTCGCTGGATAGGCACGCGACCCGAAAATGGCGCCCGCCTTGCTGCCAAGACACGATACCGGCAGAAAGATCATCCTTGCACGGTAACGATAGATGATCAGGGGAACTTCGAACTGATTTTCGATGCTGCTCAAAGAGCAGTAACACCAGGCCAGTTTGCGGTGCTCTACGATGGCGAACAATGCCTGGGCGGCGGCGTCATTGAATCGACCATGCCGCTCGTAGCGGACCAAGTCTATCTTAGCACCGGCCAACGCGATGCCGTATAATTTGCGGCTTAGCCTTTCATACCGGAGACCTCATGACGGACTCTTTTGACGCACGCTCGATACTGAAAGTAGGCGACAAGGAATACCAGATTTACCGGTTGGACGCCCTTACAGGCACCAATTACAAACGCCTGCCCTTTTCGCTGAAGATTTTGCTCGAAAACCTTCTCCGGCACGAAGATGGTTTGGAAATTACGGCGGATGATATCGAGGCTGTGGCGAACTGGGAAGCCAGTGCCGAGCCCAGCCAGGAGATTGCTTTCACGCCGGCGCGCGTTATTTTGCAGGACTTTACCGGGGTGCCCGCAGTGGTCGATCTCGCGGCGATGCGTGATGCCGTTGTCAGGCTCGGCGGAAAGGCCGATGACATCAACCCTCAGTCACCCGCCGAACTGGTTATCGATCACTCGGTCCAGGTCGATAATTATGGTTCAGCCGATGCACTTGACCTGAATAACATCATCGAGTTCCGACGCAACAAGGAGCGATATTCGTTCCTGCGCTGGGGACAAAACGCGTTTGACAACTTCAAAGTGGTTCCCCCCAACACCGGAATCGTTCACCAGGTCAATCTGGAGTATCTCGCACGGGTCGTCTTTGGGGTTAAAAGGGATGGAGTACTACAGGCATACCCGGACACACTGGTTGGCACCGATTCCCACACCACGATGGTGAATGGACTGGGGGTGCTTGGCTGGGGAGTCGGTGGCATTGAGGCCGAAGCGGCCATGCTGGGTCAGGCGATCACGATGTTGATCCCACAGGTCATCGGTTTCAAACTAAGCGGCAATTTGCCTGAAGGCGCCACCGCGACCGACCTGGTACTCACCGTTACCCAGATGTTGCGTGAAAAAGGCGTGGTTGGAAAATTCGTCGAATTCTTTGGCGATGGTCTGGCGAACCTGCCGCTCGCCGATCGTGCGACGCTGGCCAATATGGCGCCAGAGTTCGGCAGTACCTGCGCAATATTCCCGATCGATGGTGAGACGCTCCGTTACCTCGAATTGAGCGGACGCGATGCGCACACCATTGAATTGGTCGAAGCCTATGCCAGGGCGCAGGGTCTCTGGCGTGAAGACGGACAACCCGATGCAGATTACAGTGACGTTCTGGAACTGGACGTAGGCAGCGTCGAACCCAGCATCGCCGGGCCGAAGCGTCCGCAGGATCGTATCGCGCTGAAATCGGCGTCCACGGTATTTCAGGACCACCTGGCCAGGGAGACCAGCGGCAGAAAAGGTAACGGCCAGGCAGAAGTCAGCATGGATGGCGAGGACTTTGAACTTCGCGATGGGTCGGTGTTGATCGCGGCCATTACCAGCTGCACGAATACATCGAACCCGGCCGTGATGATGGCGGCTGGCATGCTGGCACGAAACGCCGCTGCAAAAGGGCTAAAAGCCAAGCCGTGGGTGAAGGGCAGCCTTGCACCGGGCTCACGGGTGGTCACCGACTACCTCGAGAAAGCGGATTTGCTGGACGATCTGGAGAAAATGGGATTTTATCTGGTCGGTTATGGTTGCACGACATGTATCGGAAACTCCGGCCCGCTGCGACCGGAAATTCATGAAGCGGTGGTAAAAAACGACCTGGTGGGTTGTGCAGTGCTCTCGGGCAACCGAAATTTCGAGGGTCGCATTCACCCGTTGGTCAGAATGAATTTTCTCGCTTCACCGCCGCTTGTAGTGGCCTATGCGCTGGCCGGCAATATGAACGTCGACGTGGCCAACAGCTCGCTGGGAGAAGATGCGGACGGCAAGCCCGTTTATCTGCGGGATATCTGGCCCAGCCAGCGTGAAATTCACGAAATGATAAGCGCCTGCGTCAGCCGTGAAATGTTCAAGCATGAGTACGGACAGGTATTCGAAGGCGACAACAACTGGAATGGATTGAAGGTCGCCGATGGAGAACTCTACCAGTGGGAAGCGGATTCGACCTATGTCAAGAATCCACCTTATTTTGAGGGTATGACGATGGAGGCTGCGCCGGTCGACGATATATCCGGCGCGCGAGTGCTGGCCCTGCTGGGTGACTCGGTAACCACCGACCACATTTCACCGGCAGGCAGTATTGCGAGCGACAGCCCGGCCGCCGATTACCTGCGGGCAGAGGGCGTCAAGCCGGCCGACTTCAATTCCTACGGCTCCCGGCGCGGTAACCACGAAGTCATGATGCGCGGCACATTTGCGAATATCCGCTTGCGTAACCAGCTGGCTCCGGGCACCGAGGGCGGCTGGACCTGCTATCAACCTGCTGGCGATCAAATGTCCATCTACGAAGCAGCCATGCGATATCGTAAAGAGGAAACTCCACTGGTCGTAATCGCCGGAAAGGAATACGGTACCGGCTCCTCTCGCGACTGGGCGGCCAAGGGAACCAAACTGCTCGGCGTGCGGGCGGTAATCGCAGAAAGTTATGAGCGAATCCATCGTTCTAACCTGATCGGAATGGGTGTATTGCCGCTGCAGTTCCTGGATGGAGAAAATGCGGGAAAACTCGGTATCACGGGCCAGGAGAGTTTCACGATCAACGGCCTGGGCGACCCGCATGCGGAATCGGTAAGTGTGCTCGCGACGGCGGAATCGGGCGAGACGATACGTTTTTCCGCGCGGGTCCGCATCGACACGCCAAAAGAACGTGAGTACTACACGAATGGAGGTATTCTCCACTACGTTTTGCGCCAATTGGCGGGGCGGAAAAAAGCAGCCTAATGCGGGCCTGCCCACATATATCACCAGGGATCGCGGATTCTGGGTGAAGGCTCGGGCGGCTGAGGGCGGGGCTGGAGCGAAACCCATAGCGGTGACTATGGGTTGAGTGAAGACCAAGCTCAGCTGTCCGAGAACCAGCCAGGGTCACGATAGGTGGACACCGGAGTAAAAACTGTAATCAGCAATCAACGGATCGATGCCTAAATCTTCCGTTTCTTACACTCTGGCGGCTACCGCCCTGGTGAAATATGCGGGCTGACATCCCCGGCGAGTTAACGAAGCGACTGGCGGCGGCACAAAGCGTGTGCGTTCTTACCGGCTCCGGCGTATCGGCGGAAAGTGGTGTGCCAACCTTTCGCGATGCGCAGACTGGACTGTGGGCGAAATTTCAACCGGAAGAGCTCGCTACGATGGAGGCTTTCCAGCGGGATCCATCGTTGGTCTGGGAATGGTATCAATGGCGCAGGAAGCTGGTGCGCCAGGCCAGGCCAAACCCGGCCCATTCCGCGCTGGCCGACCTGGAGCAGATGTTCCCCCATTTCAGCCTGATCTCGCAGAACGTTGACGGTCTGCACCAGGCGGCGGGCAGCCGGAATATGATCGAATTTCACGGCAATATCATGCGGACGATCTGCGCCGATGAAGGCTGCGTGATTGAGGACTATGACGCCAGTGAGTCGCCCCCACCCTGCCCCAACTGTGGCGCATATTTACGTCCGGACGTAGTCTGGTTTGGAGAGCAAATAGACAAGCAGGCCCTTGACGCAGCTATCGCATATGCAAGTGCCTGTGACGTGTTTTTCGCCATTGGCACATCGGCGCAGGTTCAGCCTGCCGCGGGGCTCGCGGAACTCGCGATTCAGTCGGGTGCCTGTATGGTCGAAATAAATCCGCAGCAGACTTTGCTAAGCGATCGTGTTAGCTATGCGATTCATGGCAACGCGGCCCAGGTTTTGCCAGCGCTCATCCGGGCACTGCGCGGCCGTTTCCGCGAGCGTAAACAATAAGCCTGCCAGAGGTGCATAACTCATGACGACATTGGAAGGAAAGACTCTTTTTATCACCGGCGCGAGCCGTGGTATTGGCAGGGCGATCGCTTGTCGAGCGGCGCGTGACGGCGCAAACATCGTGATCGCCGCAAAATCTGAACGCCCGCACGCGAAACTTCCCGGCACTATTTCCAGTGTTGCGAAAGAAATAGAACAAGCTGGCGGCAACGCACTGCCGATCAGGACTGATATCCGCGACGAAGCACAGGTGAGCGCAGCGGTTGACCAGGCGGTTGGTCATTTTGGCGGCATCGATATGCTGGTCAACAATGCCAGCGCGATCTACCTGGCAGGTACTCTGGACACGCCGATGAAACGCTTTGACCTGATGTTTGACGTCAATGTGCGGGGGACTTACCTGTGTTCCCAGACCTGTTTGCCGCATCTCTTGAAATCTGAATGCTCGAAGATACTCAATCTGGCGCCGCCACCCAACCTGGACCCGAGGTGGTTTAAAGAGCATGTCGCATATTCTATCGCCAAGTACGGAATGAGCCTGTGTGTGCTCGGTATGGCCGAAGAGTTTGCCGACAGAGGTTTATCGGTCAGTGCGTTGTGGCCACGCACGGTGATAGCAACGGCCGCGATACAGATGTTGGGTGGACGCGTGAAACCCGAGCAATGCCGTCATCCGGAAATCGTTGCCGACGCGGCTCATCTGATTTTGTCGGCTTCGGACCAAAGATACAATGGGAAGTTTCTGATCGACGAGAATGTGCTCAGGGAATCTGGCATTAGCGATTTTTCGCGCTATTTGGTCAGCCCGGGCACCGCACTGGCGCCCGATTTGTTTCTAGACTAAATTGCTTCGGGCAGGAGCGGAAATAATGAAAAACATGTGGCAATGGCAGGAACCCGGTACGGAGAAAAGTCCGTGGCTGATCGGTGCCGGTGTTGCGCTCGCAGTCTTGCTCGTCATTATTCTTGTGCTGGCCTTCTGGTGGTCACGCGCGCCAAAACCGTTCTGGGTGACATCGGATGTATCCGGGCAACGCGCACCAATCGGTTTTTCCACGACCCAGACGCTGATCGAAGTGACCGAACTACTCCTCGACAAGCCGGGGGGGTTTCTGAGTAACGACATCGCCCCTCCCGGAATTTTTCTCGACAACATTCCAAGCTGGGAATTCGGTGTCGTGGTGCAGGTGCGCGATCTCGCCCGGGCCCTGCGAAATGACTACAGCCGCTCTCAGTCACAGTCGACGGAAGACGTCGATCTCGCTCGCGCGGAACCCGTACTGAATTACGATCACAACTCATGGATGCTGCCATCGAGTGAGGGGCAGTACCGGAAAGGAATTCGTTATCTCAAAGCCTATCGTGATCGCCTCAGCGACCCGGGAAACCCTAACGCCCAGTTTTACGCACGGGCGGACAATTTCCGGGAATGGCTGGCGGTGGTTGAGAAAAGGTTGGGCAGTTTGTCTCAAAGACTCAGTGCCAGTGTCGGGCAGGTTCGGGTAAACACCGATCTTGCCGGTGAACGGGCCGCGGAAAACACCGATATTCTGCCCGACTACGTTTCGGTCAAAACGCCATGGTTAAAAATCGACAACGTATTTTTTGAGGCGAGAGGAACCGCCTGGGCGCTGGTGCATTTTCTCAGGGCCGCACAGTTTGATTTCGAGGAGGTCCTCAGGGACAAGAACGCGATTGTGTCGCTGCGCCAGATCATCCGTGAACTGGAGGGCGGCCTGCGTCCCATCAACAGTCCATTGATTATGAATGGCTCGGGCTATGGAGTTTTTGCCAATCACTCACTGGTGCTTGCATCGTATCTGTCGCGCGCCAATTCGGCAGTCATCAATCTCAGGGAATTGCTGGACCAGGGATAAGCACAAAGCAGCGATAGGTGCGTACTCATAACTCTGTAAGCAGCCAGCCCGGTATACGGGTCCAGCCATCGTTCAGATTCCTGTCGAGCATCCTGCCTCCCGGCGAAAATTGTTCGACGAGTGCCCAAAAACGCGGCGAGTGATTCATGTGCCTGAGGTGGCACAATTCATGAATCAGCAGGTAGCGAACCAGTTCCGGTTCCAGGAACAACAGACACAAATTCAAACTGAGCGTTTTATTCGTTGAACAGCTTCCCCAGCGCGAACGCTGTGCCCGAATCTGGATTACTTTTGGACGCAAACCGGTTTTCAATGCCAATTTACCAACCGCTGGTATCATGAATGCTCGCGCCTTTCGTCTGAGCCAGTTCAACAGCGCCCGCCGCCGTGCCACATCATCATTGGCGCCAAATACCTCGAGACCGGTTTTAGATTCAGCCACTCGCAGCCTGGCACGCGGTTTCGCGTTATAGCTGACTGACCATTCCCGATCCAGCACGGCCAGCTTGATTTGCGACGGCGGCACCGTACCCGGCTCACGGTGACGACGGCTCATTCCTTCGCAGGTTTCCCGAATCCAGGTTGCATGCGCGCTGACAAATGATTCCACTTCCTGCGCAGGGACACGCCTGGGGACGACGATCTCGACAACTCCCGGTGGATGTACCTGGATGCTCAGGTAACGCGCTCGACTGGAGCGCCGAATTCTGAAATTTGCAACGCCTTCCACAAATTCCAGCAACGGTAGCTGGCTTGTATCTAGCGACGACGGCGGTATGTAAGAGGTCTTCAATTTATGTCAAACATTAGGTATTTAAGATAACTACTTGTTTATATTAAATATTCATCGCTAACAAAGTGCCTTGCCTGATCGCACCCTTGGCATCCAGTTCGATGGCCTTGTCGGCCCCGCCGATCAGGTGAACGGGCAATCCATCGGCCCGTAGCGGCGCTTCAAGCTCCCGGCAGGGCAGTTGACCCGCACAGCTCACGACGTTATCTACGGCCAGCAGGCGTGATTCACCGTTGATGGTGATATGCAAACCCTGTGAGTCAATCTTTTCATAGTTCACCCCGGCCAGCATTTCGACGCCACGATTACGCAGACTGAGACGATGGATCCAGCCCGTGGTTTTTCCCAGGCTACCTCCGGGCTTGCTGGCTTTTCTTTGCAACAGATAGATTGTTCGCGGCGACGGTCGCTCCTGCGCTCCCAATCTCGCCAGCCCTCCCCGGTTCGCATACGCCGGGTCTATACCCCATTCCCGGCAGAACGAATTGACATCCAGGCTGGTTGGCTCTCCCGACTGACTGAGAAACTCGGCAACGTCAAATCCAATACCGCCGGCGCCGATGATAGCCACGCGCTTGCCGACTGTTCGTCGACCCAACAACACGTCGATATAGCTCAAAACCATCGGATTATCGATCCCGGAGATATTCGGTGTGCGTGGCAAAACGCCGCTGGCGAGTACGACCTCATCGAATTCGCCCGCGCCCAGGGCCGCATGATCGACCTTTAGGCCGAGACGTACATCGACCTTCGCCTCGGCCAGACGGTGGCGAAAAAAGCGAAGGGTTTCATCGAATTCCTCCTTGCCCGGTACCCGTCTCGCCATGTTTAACTGACCACCGATCGAATCTGCCGCATCGAACAAGACAACCTGGTGTCCCCGCTCGGCGGCGGTCGCTGCGCAGGCCAGACCGGCCGGCCCGGCGCCTACCACTGCTAGCCGGACAGGCTTGGCGGTCTTGTCTATGGATATTTCGGTTTCATAGCAGGCCCGTGGGTTCACCAGGCAAGTGGCGCGTTTTTTTCTGAAGGTATGATCGAGGCAAGCCTGATTGCAGGCGATACAGGTGTTGATTGATTCCGCCTTCCCGGCCATGGCCTTGCTCACAAACTGTTCATCCGCCAGGAACGGCCGGGCCATGGAAACCATATCGGCGCAACCCTGGGCGAGGACTTCCTCCGCCTTTTCCGGCGTGTTGATTCTGTTGGTGGTAATCAGCGGAATATTCACCTTGCCCATGAGTCGCTTGCTGACCCAGGCAAAACCCGCGCGCGGGACCATGGTTGCTATGGTCGGAATTCTTGCCTCGTGCCAGCCGATTCCGGTATTGATCATGCTGCTGCCGGCCGCGGCGATACACTGCGCGAGTTGTTCAACTTCGCTCCAGTCCGAGCCATCGTCGATCAGATCCAGCATCGACAATCGATAGATGATAATAAAGTCGTCGCCAACTGCCTCTCGGGTCCGGCGCACAATCTCGATCGGAAACCGGATGCGGTCTGCGAAAGATCCGCCCCATTTATCCGCACGCCGGTTGGTACGCGCGACCAGGAATTCATTGATCAGATATCCTTCCGATCCCATGATTTCGACGCCGTGATAGCCTGCTTCTCTCGCAAGCACGGCGCAACGCACGAAATCCCCGATTTGCGACTCCACTCCGGAAGCGCTTAGCGCCCTGGGTCTGAACGGACTGATCGGCGATTTGATAGCGGATGGCGCGACACAGAAAGGATGATAGCCATAGCGGCCGGCATGCAATATTTGCATGCAAATTCTTCCGCCTTCCGCTTGTACTGCCCGGGTAACCAGCCGGTGGCGCGCCAGATGGCTCTTTTTGGAGAGCCTGCCGGCAAACGGACTCACCCAGCCGGCAATGTTGGGTGCAATCCCGCCGGTAACGATTAGGCCCACCCCATGTGCCGCCCGTTCACCGAAATAAGCTGCCAGTTTGTGAAAATCCGAGCGCTTGTCCTCGAGGCCCGTATGCATTGATCCCATAAGAACCCGGTTGGGTAAGCTCATGAAACCCAGATCAAGCGGCGAGAACAGATTGGGATATAGCGGATGTGGCTCGGTCATTGGTTTCCTTTTCAGTGGCCGCGAGCGACATCATACGACACCTTTGGCGCTCGCATACAAGCCCGCTGCTGCCGGTATAGGTTGTTGCTGACGGGTAGCAAAATCCCCTAAGCTATCCACTACTTTTAGACGGATTCCCGGGAGCGCTGATGATTCGCTGTCCATTGCAATCTACGATTTTTCATCTGTTGGTCGCGGCACGCGGCTCGCCTGCCCACAAAAACGAACAAATTGGCCAATGAGCGAAATCCTGGAAGTTCGCAACCTGGTTAAAGAATATCCCGGCATAACCGCAGTAGCCGGAATCAGTTTTTCCGTAGAGGAAGGTAGTTGTTTTGGCATGCTGGGCCCCAACGGCGCCGGTAAGACCACGACTGTGGAAATCATGGAGGGCATAAGATCGGCCAGCAGTGGAGAAATGCTTTACCGCGGAAAACCGATCGGGGCGAATTTCAGGAATGAAGCGGGAATGCAATTTCAGTCCACGGCACTGCAGGATCACCTGACCGTACGGGAATCGCTGCAGTTGTTTCACGGCCTGTACCAACACGGTGCGGATCTCGACGAATTGATCGAATCCTGCTCGCTGAAACAACTTCTCGACAGGGATAACCGTAAACTCTCAGGCGGTCAGCGTCAGCGCCTATTGCTGGCAATCGCGCTGGTCAACGATCCGACAATCTTGTTCCTTGACGAGCCCACGACTGGTCTGGATCCGCAGGCCAGGCGCAATTTCTGGGACCTGATCGAAAAAATCAAAAAACGCCGCACGACAATTCTGTTGACCACCCACTACATGGACGAAGCCTATATCCTCTGCGACACCATCGCGATCATGGACCACGGCGAGATTATCGCGCGCGGGTCACCGGAATCGCTGCTCAAGGAGCACTTCAGCGATGTAATTATCGAACTGCCACGCGAGGCTTTTACGGTATCACCGGCAAGTTTGCCCTGGACTATTCACGAGAAAATCGATTCAGTCGAGATATCGGTCGCAAGTGTCAGCGAAGCGGTGACGAAATTGCTCGAGCTTGGCGTCGGTATCGACCGGATAAGAATCCGGCCACGCAACCTGGAAGACCTTTTCCTCGAACTGACCGGCACGGAGCTCAGGGCATGAGTGCTCGAATATTGTCCATCCTGCATGCGCGAAATATCGAGTTCCTCAGGGACCGCTCGGCGCTGGGCTGGAATATCCTGTTGCCGGTGCTGCTGGTTGTCGGCATGGGCGTTATTTTTTCGGGCGATGGCAGGGCCATGTTCAAGGTCGCGGTACTCCAGGAGTCCGAAGTGGTTGACGTAACGGCGCACCCCTTCCTGCAAACGCGGTACATCGATTTCTATGCAGTCAGCGACCTGGATGATGCGTTGGCCAAATTGTCACGCCACCAGATGGACATGCTGATCAGTCCCGCCGATCAACCACCGCAATTCTGGGTCAATGAATCGGCGCCGAAGGGCTACATACTGGAGAAGTTGATCGCCAGCACCGGCACAAGCGATTTCAGCCGTGGCACGGTTACCGGAACCGCGATTCGTTATGTGGACTGGCTGCTACCGGGAATTCTCGGCATGAACATGATGTTCAGTTGCCTGTTTGGCGTGGGTTATGTCGTGGTTCGCTATCGCAAGAACGGCTTCCTGAAGCGACTGAAGGCGACCCCGCTGACGCCGTTCGAATTTCTAACCGCACAAGTGCTGTCGCGCCTGGTGCTGATTATTGGTCTGACGGCGATGGTTTTCGCAGGTACCAGCTACCTGATCGGTTTCAAAACGTCGGGCAGCTATGTCGCACTAATCGTCGTTGCCACGCTGGGCGCGACCTGCATGATTTCCACGGGATTGCTGGTAGCGGTTCGCACGGCCAGCGAAGAACTCGCCGGCGGCCTGCTCAATATGATTTCCTGGCCGATGATGTTGCTGTCGGGAGTCTGGTTTTCGCTTGAAGGAACGCCCCAGTATGTGCAGAAAATTGCCGGCCTATTTCCGCTGACACCACTGCTCAGTGCGGCCCGCCATATCATGCTGGATGGGGCGGGCCTGTCTGAGGTGATGCCCCAGGTCATTCAGCTTGCACTCATGACCGTGGCGTTACTGGCGATCGGCGCCTGGTTGTTCCGCTGGCAAGAAGACTAAAGGAGCCTGCACGGTAAAAAGTATTCCTACTGCGAAAGCGCCATAACGGTCCATTCTCCCAATCTTTTTCGTTGCATAGAACCACTATGCGCCTCAAAAGATTGAAAAACTGCCCTCGCTCTGGCGTTTTCTCGTTGCGGAAATTTCTACCGTGCAGGCCCCTCTAGTCTTACATCCTATTGATTATTTTCCGCCGGGTTTTTTCTTTGCCGCTTTCTTCTTGGTGGTCGTTTTGCCGGTGGCTTTGTTCTGGCCGCTTTCAACCCTGGGCCAGGCCCCGAACGGAAAAGGCAGGTACTCGTCGCTATAGCACAGAAAATCGATCACCTGACGGTAGTAAATGCCGAGCTGCCGGCCGAACTCCAGCAAGTTATCGTTACCTTTGCCGGTAATCAGCACGTGCACAAACTGTAAAACGACGACCAGCGTCAGGACGACGCTGCCAAGCCAGAAGATAAAGCCAAACAGCAACATATAGACCAGCCGTACCCAGGTATTGCGCGATGTAAGATTCTGTTCCAGTTCGCTCTTTTCGTTATCGCTCATTTTCCTGCCCTCGGTGTTTCTGTTGCGGGTCGGTTCCCGTGACTTCACTGGGATACAATGCCCTTCCCTGATACAAATGGTACAAGACTTTTGCCCACGCGTATGCAACTTATAGACATTGGCGCCAATTTGACCCACAAAAGTTTTGACCCGGATCGCGACCAAGTCATCAGCAGAGCTCACGACGCCGGTGTTGGCCGGATGATAGTCACCGGGAGCTCGGTGCACTGCAGCCGGCAGGCCGAGGAATTGGCGGCGGGCAATCCTGGCGTCCTGTACTCGACCGCCGGCATTCATCCTCATCATGCGGCCGAAACCCAGGCTATTGATCGTGAAGCGCTGTCCGATCTGTTGCAACTGGAAACCGTTGTTGCGGCCGGTGAGTGCGGTCTGGATTACTTTCGTAACTTCTCCCCAAAAGAAGATCAGCGTCGGGTCTTCTCCATGCAACTGGAAATGGCGGCCGAGCACAAGATGCCGGTCTTTTTACACCAGCGCGATGCGCATGAAGATTTCATCGCGATATTGAAAGAATACCTGCCTGCTATCCCCCGTGCTGTGGCACATTGTTTTACCGGCGACAACGACGAACTCGATGCGTGTCTGGATCTGAATCTGTATATCGGTATCACCGGTTGGATATGCGACGAACGCCGCGGCGGTCACCTGAAAGACATAGTCGCAAACATTCCGCTGGACCGGTTGATGGTCGAAACCGATGCACCCTATCTTCTCCCGAGGGACCTCGACCCCAAACCGGGCGGCCGTCGAAACGAGCCCATGTACCTGCCGCACATCGTGCAAAGTATCGCCGAGGCACGCGGACTTGAGACGCCTGAGCTGGTTTCGTCGACAGCCAGGACCAGCGAGCAGTTTTTCGCGCTGCCCTGAGCGCCGATTTGGTACGCATTGTGGTCTCCCTGGGTTAAATTACCGCCATCTCCGACTAAGGACAGATATTCCATGGATACAGAAAAAATCAGCCAGTTCGTCAACGGCCTGTGGGACGACTCGATCATCCCCGAACTGCGTGAATATATAAAAATTCCCTGCAAGTCGCCGGCCTTCGATGCCGACTGGGAAAAACACGGCTACCTGGACGATGCTGTCGCCCTGATGGAAAAATGGGTGCGCGCACAGCCAATCAAGGGTATGGAAGTCGAAGTGGTTCGGCTTGAAGGCCGCACACCCCTGATTTTTTGTGATATTCCGGGAGACTCGGACGACGTGGTCCTGTTGTACGGTCACCTGGACAAGCAGCCCGAAACGACGGGCTGGAAAGACGGCCTGGAACCCTGGAAGCCGGTATTGCGGGATGGCAAGTTGTACGGGCGCGGTGGAGCCGACGATGGCTACGCCGTGTTCGGGTCGCTGACCGCGATCCGCGCCCTGCAGGAGCAGGGAATTCCGCACGCCCACTGTAAGGTCATTATAGAAGGCTGCGAAGAAAGTGGAAGTTTCGACCTGCCCTATTATATCGATGTGTTGCGGCCAAAACTGGGCCACCCCAGCCTGGTTGTCTGCCTAGATGCGGAGTGTGGTAATTACGATCAGCTGTGGTGCACGACTTCATTGCGCGGCAACCTGATCGCAACGATAACCGTCGATGTGCTGACTGAAAGCGTCCATTCGGGAGCCTCGAGCGGAATTTGTGCATCGAGTTTCCGGGTGATCCGCAGTTTGCTCGACCGCGTCGAAAACAGTGAAACCGGTCAGATTCTGGTCGATGAATTGCATGCCGACATTCCGGAACAAAGAATCGAGCAGGCCAAAAAGGCAGTGAGCATACTGGGCGATATGATTCACCGGAAACTACCGTTTTTCGGTGACACGCGACCGATTGTCGATGACCTGGTCGAACTGCAGCTCAATAATACCTGGCGGCCAACGCTCAGCGTGACCGGCATGGACCGCATCCCCTCGGTAGCCGATGCCGGCAATGTCCTGCGCCAGGGAACCACCGTCAAGGTTTCGTTTCGATTGCCGCCGACGGTGGATGCGAAAGTCGCAGGTGCCGCGCTGACCAGGATTCTCGAAGCCGATCCTCCCTACGGCGCATCGGTCAGTTTCTCGATTGATTCGGCGGAAAGCGGTTGGAACGCGCCGGAAGTTGCTGAATGGCTGGAAAATTCGATGCAAAAAGCGTCGAAAGAATATTTTAACGCCGATTCAATGTACATGGGTACCGGGGGAACTATTCCGTTTATGAGCATGCTCGGAAACGAATTCAGCGGAGTACAGTTTCTGATTACCGGCCTGCTGGGGCCGCATTCAAACGCTCACGGACCCAACGAATTTTTGCATATCGAGACCGGTAAACGCCTGACTTCCTGTGTCAGCATGGTCCTGGCGGATCACTACCGGCACATGTCCGGCAATTAGCGTTAGCCTGCTGGCGGGATTTGGCAGTGCTAACCTGGAGTCACTGTTCTTTAGCCGCTCGCAGGGCCGAGTGAATCTTTTGCCAATATGGCAGGAACGCATCGAGCAGCTTGTCGTCGCCATTTTTTGAAGCCGGCGCATATTTTTCCTCCAGCTGACTGACCGTCAACACATGGCTGGGGGTTCCCCTGGTAAATTCGCTGCTGTCGGTGAATACAACAAAACCCGAGACCGGCACGCCTTCGGCCAGCGCACGTACGGCCGCCAGCCTGTCGAAAAGGGCCTCCTGCGGGTTTTTCATTCCATAACGCCCGGTCGGTCCCATTACAGCCCACTCATCCATTCGATCGCCTCCAAACACGGTACCGGGCGCATTTCGCATATCCAGTACGAGGATTCCCTTGCTGGTCAACAACAGATAATCAAGCTGAATCTGGCCACCCATGCCATCCGGAATCATCAGGTCACGATCGGATTCCTTGGCAACCCGCTGCAAAATCCTTTCGAAGTGATACCAGGGTTTTTTGCGTCGCCTCCAGGAGACGAGGCCGCCTGTCGCGAGTATGGCAATGCTGACAAATACCGCTGCCACCGAATACCCATGTCCTATAAATTCCATTAGTGATTTATTACTTATTGATATTAAAAATTATTGTCGTTTTCCAGTAGCCTGACGCCCGGCGCATCGATAGCCGATATATAGGCTTTCGATGCCAGACCTGATCGGTCAAATGCTGACTGCATCGCAGTCGCTATTGTCTCTGCATCAGAGCTCCTGCACCAGGCAAAAACGGATGGCCCACTCCCCGATAGCGAACAACCCAAGGCCGAACTGTTCATCGCCGCCTCTTGTACATTAGCAAATCCGGGGATGCCGGAGGAGCGTTGGGGCTCGATGAGTACATCACGCAAGGACCGGGACAACAAGTCAATATCACCCAGGTGACACGCAGATACGAATGCCGCCAGCAGGCCAGCTTGCTTCGTAGCTATGGCCAGCGGAAATTCTTCATTCAATTCGGCTCTGGATTGGCGAGTCTCTATGCTGCAGGCCGGACAAACCAGGACACATTGCAGATCGTTTGGAACCGGCAATGCTATCGGTGTTCCTCCATCCGGATGCGCGAGACGCAAACCACCAAGCAACTGCGGCGCGACATTGTCGATCGGTGCCGCACCCGTTGCGGCGGCCTCTCCTGCCAGAGCGAATGGCAATAAGTCCTCGATCTCCAGTGGTTCATCCAACAGCTTATTCGCGGCAAAAACGGCGGCTACGGCGCACGCACCCGAGCCCCCCATGCCGGACCCCAACGGTATGCCTTTTCTGATCCTCAACGAAAAACCGGCATCCAGACCGAGATGCTCCCTCATCGCTATCAGCGCTGCGCCCGCCGAATTTTCTTCTGCCATCATTGGCAGGTCGCTAGCAACGCCAGTGATCTCTTCGATCAAAACCTTGCCGTGACTCGCATGCCGAATCGACACTATATCTCCCGGTTCGTCGATCGCATGGCCCAGTAAATCGAAACCAACCGCAACATTGCCTATCGCCGCCGGAGCGTAGGCAACAGCCATGTCGCGTTTCAATTCCACAATCGGTTTTCCTGTCCGCGATCGTGAGTCGTGCCGATCGCAACGTCGACCAGCCGGTCCAGGATTTTTTTCATGACTTCATTGGCGCGGGCGAATTTTTCGACTGGCGACAACATTTGCTGCCTGGTCTGGATGTAGGCGGCGTCTACGAGCTGGTCCTCGTCACGTCGGGCGAGCTTGTCCACCCAACCCGGTGTCGCCTCGAGGTGAAATTGTAAACCCAGCACGCGGTCTCCGTATTGAAAGGCCTGCTCATTACACGCGTCGCTGTACGCCAATCTGACCGCTCCCGAGGGTAGGTCGTAACGGTCACCGTGCCAGTGAAACGCGGTCAACTTGTTCGGCAGTAATCCGCCGAGCAGGCTTTGCTCTGCTTCGGTCGTTAGCTCGATGTCGAACCAGCCGATCTCTTTTTCTCCATTGGCCTCGACGGAGCCGCCCAATTCGGCAGCAATCAGCTGGGCGCCAAGACAGATGCCCAGCACGACTTTGCCACTGTCTATCGCCTGTCGAATCATGCGTCTTTCCTGGAGTATCCATGGCCAGCGGTCTTCAAGATAAACACTCATCGGACCACCCAGAATTATCAGCAGATCGAAATCGTCAGGCACCGGAAAATCTTCCTTCAGGTCCAGCCGGGTCGTCGAACAGTGATACCCGCGCGAAGCAGCCCATTCGGGGATGCAGGCGGGCCCTTCATACTCCACATGTTGCAGGCAATGAATTTTCATATCGGAAATCTCACTGTATGCAGTCTATGCAAAGACCCGGGTCGGGTACAGGCGGCGCTGAAACAATGCTTGAACGAGGAAAATGGTGGGGCGTATAGGATTCGAACCTATGACCAGCGGGTTAAAAGCCCGATGCTCTACCAACTGAGCTAACGCCCCATTGCAAAGAACCTGCGAGGAGGCGGCATGATACCGATTTGCCGCCAAATCGCAAGCTCGCCCATGCGTATGCGGCGGCCGGAAAACGTTCAGACATACGTTGTCACGTCAGCAATTCCGGCCGCCTCAAAACCCGCCCGGCGAAAGCGGCAGGAATCGCAAACGCCGCAGGCGCGACCCTGACTATCCGCCTGATAACACGAAACGGTCATCGAGTAATCGACCCCCAGTTCGACCCCCGTCTTGATGATCCGGGATTTATCCATCGCCATCAACGGCGTCTGTATCCGCATTCGCTGACCTTCCACCGCCGCCTTTGTTGCAACATTTGACAGTACTTCGAATGCATCGATAAATTCGGGTCGGCAATCCGGATAACCGGAGTAATCCACGGCATTGACGCCGATAAAAATATTACTGGCGCCAATCACTTCGGCATAACCCAGTGCCAACGCCAGAAACACGGTGTTGCGTGCCGGGACATAAGTGACCGGTATCCCCTGTTGAGGAGTCTCAGGTACTGCGATATCCGTATCGGTCAGTGCAGAACCGCTGGGGCCGCCGCTGTCGATCTTCATGACCCGGTGTTCGGACACTTCGAAAAACTCCGCTATGTTCCCAGCTGCAGTCAGTTCGCTCTGATGTCGTTGCTGGTAGTCGAAACTCAGCGCATAGCAGTCAAAACCCTGGTCTTTCGCGATAGCTAGCATCGTTGCGGAATCCAGCCCGCCGGAGACCAGCACAACGGCTTTTCTTGTGTTCTCGTTGCTCAATGCCCCGGGTCCGTTCCCCAAAGGTATTTGTGCAACTGCAACTGTAAACGGACCGGCAATCTTTCCTGCAAAATCCAGTCAGCAATATCCACTGGCTTGATCTGCTCATAGCTGGGTGAAAACCAGACCGTGCAAATACCGTCCAGACGCCGCTGTCGCACCTGCTCTCCCGCCCATTCGAAATCCGCCCGGTCACAAATCACGAATTTGATCTGATCGTCTTTCGACAGCAGGCGCAGGTTTTCCCAGAGATTTCGATTCACCTCGCCGGAGCCGGGCGTTTTCAGATCCATCACCTTGATCACGCGCGAATCAACAACCGACAGGTCGGCAGCTCCACTGGTCTCCAGCGAGACCCGATAACCGTCGTCGCACAAATCGCGCAATAGACCGGCGCAATTTTTTTGAGCCAGCGGTTCGCCACCGGTGACGCAAACATGCCGGCAGCGGTACTCCCGGGTTTTCTCCAGGATGGAATCGAAAGCCATCCACCGGCCACCGTGAAATGCGAAAGCGGTGTCACAATACTGACATCGCAGCGGACAGCCGGTCAGGCGAATAAAAACGGTTGGCACACCGGTAGTGTCCGCCTCGCCTTGCAGTGAGTAAAAAATTTCCGTTATCCGGAGTCGCGTATCCGGAGCCAGATCATCCCTTGCTGTTTCAGCCATCACAGATTGGCCCGTATGTTTCTTTTTCTACAGTCTACCAGGAGATAATTGATCTTAAAAATCAGGATGATAGAGACTTATATTAAAGTGATATATTGGTTCGGTTTTTTTGGCTTCCGGGTCAGTGGCCCTCGCCAGTCATTTGCTCCATGCGCCGTTGCGCCAGGTGTGCAGCGGTCGTATCCGGGTATTCATTGGTAACACGGGTCAACGCCGCCCTGGCCGCATCCCAGTAGCCGAGTTCATAATCGCAATAGCCGATCTTGAGCAGGGCGTCCGGGACCTTTTGCGATCGTGGGTAAATCGATACGACATTCTGAAAAGCGGCCAGCGCTTCGGAGAATTTTCGAGTGACGTAGAAAGTCTCCCCATACCAATACTGGGCATTGTCGGAAAACTGGCTATCTGGATACTGTCCGAGAAACTGTTCGAATTGTACGGACGCGTCCTGATAGTGGCCTTCTCTAAGCAACGCTATGGCGGCCTGGTACGCGTCACGATCATTGATTTCCTGGTTGTCCGAACCAGAGATGCTCGTCGCAGTCGGTGTTGTGACCGTAGGTGACGGGGACACAGCCGGTCGTCGGCTTCGCCTGCTTGTCGCACTTGCGGAACTTTCCAGCTTCTGCAGCCGACCATCAACATCAATATAGAGATTGCGCTGGCGTTGACTGGTGCCATCGAGATCATGCTGTACTTCTTCCACCGAACCGCGCAGCTCCCTCATATCACCTTCAAGACCCTGTACCTGACCTACCATCCCGGCTTGGTTTCGAACCGCCTGTTCGATACGGTTGAGGCGTGCTTCCAACTGATCCAGCCTGATTATCACCGGGTCTTCCGGACCGGGCATGGTCGCACATGCGCCGATCATCAGCGCCAGCAAGACCGTGCTACAGCCACGAATTCGTTGGTCCATCAGTAAACGATCTCCACCCTTCTGTTCATGGTGTAAGCAGCCTCATTGCTTGCTTCCCGCGCCGGCCTTTCCTCACCAAAACTTACGGTCGTAATCTGGCTCGATGACACTCCCTGGATCATCAGGACCTGACGGACCGCCTGCGCACGCCTTTCTCCCAGACCAATATTGTACTCCCGCGTCCCTCTTTCGTCGGTATGTCCCTCCAGCCTTACCCGAATCTGTGAATTATCCGCAACGTACAAGGCATGTTGAGTCAGGACATTGCTGTACTTGCCAAGGATTTCGGATTTGTCGAACTCAAAATAAATGACGACGTCTTGCGGTCTGCCGTCATCACGGCCATCGCTGCCGAATTCGTCAAGCTGGCCACTCGACCGGTCGCCCATTCCCGCCTGACTGCTGCCGGGTCCGTCCTGGCCGCTCGTGTCCGGTGAATCGCCTGGTCGGGTGGTTGCCTGTCCGCCACAGGCGGCCAGGAAAAGACCGAGGGTCAATAGAATACTGATTCTGATCGCTTTGGATACCTGCATTGTTACGCTTCCTCTATGTGAATTCCTGTGACTCAGACAAAACTCAGTCCGGGGCGTTCCCCGCCACGCATAGTTTAGCCTATTTAAAAATCGGGATATGGCGACCAGGCCGGTTCGCGAACATCACCCTCCTGGGCGGCAATTCTGCGTTGTACGCGGCCGTCGATGGACACGGTTGCCAAAACGCCACGCCCGTTGACCCGCGTCGCATAAATAATAGTTTCCCCGTTGGGGGCAAAACTGGGCGACTCGTCCAGTTGGCCCCCAGTCAATACCAGGAGATTACCGTTATCGGGATTGACCCGGGCAATTCGAAACGCGCCCTGGTCATTGTGAACAACGGCCATTTCCTCGCCGTTAGGGGTGAGCCGTGAACGCCCGTTGTAACTCCCTTCATAGGTGACGCGGCGCTTGTTGCCGCCATCGACATCGGCCCTGTAGATCTGGGGGCCGCCGCTGCGATCCGAAGTGAAAAATATTTTCGATCCGTCGGTACTCCAGGTCGCATCGGTATCGATAGCCGGGTTACGCGTAATCCTGGTCAAGACCTGGTTGGCCAGGTTCAGCACATAAATATCCAGGTTTCCTGGATCGCGTGACAGAGTCAGCGCCAATTTTCGTCCATCCGGCGAAAAAGCCGGCGCACCGTTGACCCCCTCGCGTGCCGATACCCTGATTCGCTCGCCGGTGCTGAGTTCCTGTATATAGATGGCCGATTTGTTGCTCTCGAAGGAAACATAAGCGATCCGGTCACCATCGGGCGACCAGGCTGGAGACATCAGTGGCTCCGGCGATTCCAGAATAATATTGTGGTTCGAGCCATCGGCATCGGCAATAACCAGCCGGTATCGTTTCGCCGGGCCTTGCCCCTGAACCGTGATAAAGGCGATCCTGGTAGCGAATGCACCCTTGATACCGGTCAGCTTTTCATAGATCAGGTCGCTGATCCGATGCGCGGCCGCACGCAATCCAGTGCTGGTACTCGACAGGCGGAATCCAAGCAGCTTTTGCTGATTGAACAGATCGAACAACTCGAACTGGATCACATAGTTGCCGCCGCTTTGCGGCAATAGCCGGCCGACCAGGATGGTCTCAAGTCCCAGCAGGCGCCAGTCCTCGAAATCGATACCCTGTTCATCGACCGGCCGTTCCAGCATGTCGCGTGTATCCATCGGGTCGAAACGCCCGCTGTTGGCCAGGTCTGCGGCGATAATGGCCGACACATCCAGTGGCGGCCTGACCAGCCCACCCTGCCATTCGAACGGTACGACAGCGATTGGCAGCGCCTGGTCGACGCCTTCGGTAATTTCAATGGTTAACTGGGCCACGGCCGGGACAGCGAATCCGGATAAAAAAGCCGCGCCAAGTAAATAAACAAAAAGCTTTTTCAAAGCGCGACTCCGTTAGTTTTCAGGCTTGAAATTAAAGATGATATTTCTTTCGAACAGGTTCGGGTCGGGCGGCTCGGGCAACGGCGATGCCTTGAAAACAGCCGCCTCGATCGAACGACGGGTTACTTCGTCGGCATTGCATTCCGCGATGCGAACATCGATTACCTCGCCACCCGGAATCTGGCTGATATTCACCGTGCACTCGACCCCGGCGCCGGCGCTCGGTGGCCGAATCCAGTTACGCCGAACCTTTTGTTCAATCATCGCCTTGTAAAGGTCCAGCAGACCGGCCTCTTCTGCATTCAGTCTGGACTGTTCCAAATCCAGCTCTGCCTGGAGATCCGTCTCGATTTGTGCCTGTATCCGTGCATCGGTCTCGGCCTGTGCCCTTTGGCGTGCTTTCTCGGCCTCCTCCTGCTCTTCGCGTATGCGCGCCAGGCGGATTTGCTCCGCGCTCCGTTTCTCTTCCAGGACCTTCAGCTCTCGCGCTGACCTGGCCTCCGCCTCGTCGCGTCGCCGCTTGTCTGCCGCCGCACGTTTTTGTTCGCTCAGCAGGTCCTGACGGCGCTTATCCTCAGCCGCTTTCGTCCGGCGCTCTTCTTGCTGTCTTTGCCGCCGAGCTTCCTCGAGCTTCGCGTCCGCCTGACGTTGCACTTCCTGTTCAGCTTCCTCCAGCGCGGCGATTTCCTGCTGTATTCGTTGCTCGTCCACCACTGTCGCCTTTATCGTGATCTGTGGCGGCGGCGGGGTGAATGCAGCGCCACGCGCAAGGCTAAGGCTAAGCAATCCGAACAACACGAGGTGCAAGCCGACTGACTTGATTAAGGCACCACGATATTCGCGATAAAAGCCAAACATTCGCTGTCACTCCCTCCTGACCGGGAGCTGTTCCAATGGGTCGGTGACAAATCCGACTTTTTCCGCACCGGCTTGTTGCAGCAGCACCATGGCTGTCACCACCCGCCCAAAAGCGACTGTCTCATCGGCCCGAACCAAAACAGGCGTTTCCGGCTGACGGCGCAGAACCGCCAGCGTTCGTGCGACTACCGTCGCCTCGTCGATGGCCTGGTCTTCATCCTTGCCAATATTCATAAAGAGATCGCCACTGGCATTGATGCTCAAAATCAATGGCTGATGATCGCGTAACAGGTCGTCGGCCAGTGGTTCGGCCGCGGCATCAGGCAATTCCACTTCTATCCCCTGGGTTAGCAGCGGCGCCGTCACCATGAATATGATCAACAACACCAGCATGACATCGATATAGGGAACGACATTTATCTCGCCCATCAGTTTTAGTTGCTTGTTTCTTACCATGATCAGCTCCCGGTTTTAGCGCGCGGCGCATGGCGTTGCAGTATTGATACGAACTCCTCGGCAAAAGTGTCGTAGCGGTTTTCGAGACGCAATACCTGATCGGCATATCGGTTATAGGCAATCACAGCAGGTATCGCGGCAAACAGACCCATGGCGGTCGCAACCAGTGCCTCCGCGATACCGGGTGCGACCATGGCAAGCGTCGCATGCTTGACGTTACCCAATTGAGTGAACGTGTTCATGATCCCCCAGACGGTTCCAAACAAGCCGACATACGGGCTTGTTGAGCCGATCGTGGCGAGCATAGCCAGATTGCGTTCGAGACGGTCGACCTCGCGCATCTGGGAGACCCGCATCGCCCTTTGGCTGCCGTCTATCATCTTGGCCTGGTCGATTCCCGGTTCGGAGCGCAGTCGAACAAACTCGCGGAAACCGCCCTCGAAAATGCTTTCCATGCCCGTGGCCGCCTGTTTCCGCTTGTTGATCTTCTGATACATTGCAGTCAAGTCGCCCCCGGACCAGAACTGTTGCTCAAAGGAATCGGCCAGGCTGATCGCCAGGTTGAGCACGCGGCGTTTTTTCAGGATGACCGCCCATGATGCTATCGACGCGACCGCCAGCATCAGCAACACCAGCTGTACGATAACGCTCGCCTCGATGATCAGGCGCAGAAATGATAAATCGCTGCTCATTCAGTCGCTCTCCTTGCTAACCCGCATAATGGCCGGTAGTGACCGTGGCTTCAGACTATCTGCATAAACGCAGGCCGCTTTTATACGACCGCTGCATAACAATTTGCCTTCTGCATCGTCCCGGCGGACTTGTTGCTCGAAAATCAAAGCGCTGCGGCCGCGCTCGATCATCGCGGAGCTGACCCATAACTCGTCATCCAGCCTCGCCGGTTCGTGATAACCGATATTTGCATTGACCACCACGAACGCAAGATTCTCCCCGCTCTTCAGGTCTGCGTGGCTTATACCCATCGATCGTAGGTGATCGGTTCTCGCGCGCTCCATGAATTTCAGGTAATTCGCGTAATAGACAACGCCCGCGGCGTCTGTATCTTCATAGTAAACGCGAACTCGAATGGAAAAGGGATTTGCTTGTTCTGATTGCTCAGCAGGGTCCGCCATCATGCCAGGTTCCTTTATTTATCATCGAACAAGAGCAGGCTATCCGTGCGCTCTTTGGCTGGTGGCTCCAGACCGAAATGGCGATAGGCATTGGCGCTCGCCATCCGTCCGCGCGATGTGCGAATCAGGAAGCCCTGCTGAATAAGAAAAGGCTCAAGCACGTCCTCAATCGTACCCCTTTCTTCGCTCAAGGCAGCCGACAGGCTGTCAATTCCTACCGGACCCCCATCAAATTTTTCGATAATCGTCAACAGCAGTTTGCGGTCCTGCAGATCGAATCCTTCCTGATCCACTGCCAGCATATCCATCGCCGCAATTGAAACATCCGCTGTGACGACACCATCGGCCTCGACCTCGGCATAGTCCCGAACCCGTCTCAGCAGGCGATTGGCGATTCTGGGTGTCCCCCTGGACCGCGACGCAATCAGCTTCGCGCCCTGCTCCTCAATATCCAGATTCAAAATGCTGGCCGAGCGTTGCACGATACAAGCCAAATCATCGGCGCTGTAAAATTCCAGGCGCTGGACGATGCCGAATCGATCCCTAAGCGGCGAAGTCAGCAGTCCAGCTCTGGTCGTTGCACCAACCAGTGTGAATGGCGGCAGGTCGAGCTTGATAGAACGCGCCGACGGGCCTTCGCCGATCATGATATCGAGCTGGAATTCCTCCAAAGCCGGATACAGCACTTCTTCGACGATCGGGCTCAGCCGGTGAATTTCGTCGACGAACAAAACGTCACGAGGCTCCAGATTGGTGAGCAAAGCCGCCAGATCTCCAGCGCGCTCCAGAACCGGGCCAGAGGTATGTCGCAGATTGACGTTGAGTTCATTGGCGATGACATGCGCCAATGTCGTCTTGCCCAAACCGGGGGGACCGAATATAAGCACATGATCCATGGCCTGCTCGCGATTACGGGCAGCCCGGATAAATATATCCATCTGCTTCTTGACCGGTGCCTGACCGACGAATTCCTTTAGCAGGCGGGGACGAATCGCCCGGTCAAAAGCCTCGTCTTCGGGAGTGCCGCCGGTACTGATGAGTCTGTCTTGTTCCAGCATAAGTTTATCGCGCAGCCTGTTTCAGAATCTGCCGAATCAGTTCCTTGGTATCCATGTCCGCACCATCGACACTGGCTATCATACGGGTGACCTCGGCCGGTTTGTATCCCAGCGCGACCAGCGCACCGAATGCCTCGTCAGCCGGTTCGCTGGTGACGGATCCGGATCTGCCTGCGCCCGGAATATGGCCGAGACCTTGTAACCGGTCGCGCATTTCCATAATCAGCCGTTCCGCGGTCTTTTTACCGACCCCTGGAATCCTGATCAGCGTGCCTATGTCTTTTTCTTCAACACAACGAACGAAGCCGTCGACGCTGGTACCCGACAATATCGCCAGGGCCAGTCGCGCCCCAACGCCGGAGATTTTCAACAGGTTTCGAAAAAGACTGCGTTCAGCATCGCTGGCAAAACCGAACAGGACATGAGCATCTTCCCGCACCAGAAGATGCGTTTTCAAGGCGACTTCTTGGCCGGCTTCCGGTAATTCGTACAGGGTCGACAACGGCACCTCTATTTCGTATCCGATACCGGCGACATCCACCAATAGCAGCGGCGGTTTTTTCTCGACGAGTCGACCACGAATGAAGCCAATCATGCGTGCACCTGCGCCGCAGCGAGTCGAATGGCGCTGCCTCTCATGTTGGCATGACAAAGCGCCACGGCCAACGCATCGGCGGCGTCGCTCTGAATCTGGCCTTTGAGTTGTAACAGCACTCTGACCATGTGCTCGACCTGGACCTTTTCCGCCTTGCCTGTGCCCACGACGGATTGCTTGATTTGTCTGGGAGCATATTCGAAAACCGGCAGTTCAAGCGCAAATGTCGCACACATTGCTGCTGCTCTCGCCTGCCCCAGTTTTAACGCTGTCGCTGCGTTCTGGCTTACGAAAACGCCTTCGATCGCTACTTCGTGAGGCTGGTGTTTTCGGCTTACTTCACCGACTTGCAGATAGATTTCCCGCAGGCGATCGGCAAAATCGCCGGACGGTGTCCGGATGCACCCGGATGCGACATAGCTGTACCTGGTACCGTCGGCAACTATCAGGCCAAACCCGGTCACCTGTGAACCGGGGTCAATGCCCAGTATGCGAACACCGCCACTCATTGTGGACGTCTTGACCGCTGCAGTTTCATGATCATAGGCTCGCCAGGATTTCTTCCGAAATGTCCGCGTTGGAGTAGACGTTCTGGACGTCATCCAGATCCTCGAGCACTTCAAGCAACTTGATCATCCGCATGGCATCTTTTTCGCCCAGTTCGGCGGATGTGCTGGCCCGGTGCGTTACTTCTGCCGATTCGGCTGCAAGACCGGCTGCCGCCAGTGCATCCCTGATCGACTCGAATTCCAGCGGGTCGGTGATCACATCAAACGAAGAATCATCATTGCTGATGACATCCTCTGCTCCTGCCTCGAGCGCGACTTCCATGACCTGATCTTCATTGACGCCTCCCGGCAGGCTGATCTGGCCAACCTGATTGAACAGATAGGCAACCGACCCGTCCGCGCCCAGATTACCACCGTACTTGGTAAACGCATGCCTGACCTCGGCGACCGTCCGGTTACGATTGTCGGTCAGGCAATCCACGAGGACCGCGACCCCTCCGGGACCATATCCTTCATAACGAATCTCCTCGTAATCGGTACCGTCCGTATCACCACCACCGCGCTTGACCGCCCTCTCGATATTGTCTTTGGGCATGCTTTGGCCCCTGGCTTTGTCAATCGCAGTTCGCAATCTCGGATTGGCATCCGGGTCAGGTCCACCCATCCGCGCAGATATCGTGATTTCACGTATCAGCTTTGTAAACAGCTTGCCGCGTTTCTTGTCCTGAGCTCCCTTACGATGCTGAATATTCGCCCACTTGCTGTGACCGGCCATAGCGAGCCCTAAAACCTCATCTTGATGCCAATGTTCAGGCCGGTATCAAAATTCACGTTCGGAACCAGGTCATAAGCAACATGGATATTTCGAAAACCCAGGAAAAGCTCTGCATCATCTATCACCGAGTAATACAAGCGAAGCTCTATTTCCCGATATGTCTCGTTGTCGCCGAAAGTCAGGATATCGGGTGCGAAATACAAATGCCCGTATAGCGTGAACCGGTTCGAGTTTGGAAAGGTGTAGGAAACGAAACCACCCGGCGCCACTGCGCCGCCATCGCGACCAAAGTTATCCGAATCGGCGTACACAAGCTTTACGCCCAGGCCTGCTTCGACCGGGCTCTGACCACTACTGGCGAAACCCGTCACGTTAACGCCCATACCGATCACTTCACCTTTGTCCTGGTGATGGAGCCAGGAAGCGTCTAATGCCAGGCGTTGCTGGCCCAGGTAAAAGCCGATCCCCAATTTGGCGGCGTCGTCATTCGCACTGATTTCAAGGATCTGCGAATTACTACCCAACGGCAACAGCAATAGACCCGCAAACAACAGAAAACCCCGCATTCAGAACCCCTTGGCGGTAAGATATTATGAAGCCGCATATGATACCGGTATTCCCCCGGCCAAACACGAAAAAAGTACGCCCTTAAACGACCCGAAAAATGTCCGAAAAACACGCAGAAACCTTTGCAGCCACGATGGTCTGGCTCGCGGACAAGCTGGCCGCAAAAGGCGAGACAGGCCAATCCTGCCTCGATCGAGCTGCCGCGGTTTCGGATACCGTGGCAGAGCTGAGCGAAGACCAGGCGATAATCAGTGCGGCCGCCCTTTTCCCAGCCATTTCATCCGGCTGCCTGTCGCGTGACCAGGTTGAAGCCAAATTTGGCGTCTCCGTTGCCAGACTGGCGGACCAGCTCGTTAAACTGGATCGCACCCGTATCCCGGGCGATATTCCGGAACATGGTGGGCTAGGCGGGGACCAGGCCGAGGCGCTCAGAAAAATGTTGCTGACCGTCGTTAGCGATGTCCGGCTGGTGCTGGTTCGTCTGGCAGACCAGCTCTATCAAATGCGCACTTTGAAGAAATCGCCGGTCGCCGAGCAGCGTCGTGCGGCGACAGAAACGCGGATCGTTTTCGCCCCTTTAGCCAACCGCCTGGGAATTTGGCAACTGAAATGGGAACTTGAGGATCTGGCGTTTCGCTATCTCGAACCCGAGCACTATCGCCGGATAGCACGTGACCTCCGGGAACGACGAAAAGATCGCGAGACATATATTGGGCGTATACAGACTTTGTTACATAAAGAACTGGAAAAAGTGGGAGTCAGGGCAGAAATCAGCGGCCGGCCAAAGCACATCTACAGCATCTGGCGGAAAATGCAGTGCAAGAACCTTGCCTTCGAACAGGTGTTTGATATCCGGGCGATCCGCATCATGGTAGACAGCGTAGCCGATTGTTACGCTGCGTTGGGCATCGTGCACGGCATCTGGCCATACATTCAGGGCGAATTTGACGATTACATCGCAACGCCAAAAGAAAATCTGTATCAGTCGCTGCATACGGCGGTCAATGGCCCACACGGCAAACCGCTGGAGATTCAGATCCGTACGGCGGAAATGCATCAGCATGCCGAGCTTGGTGTGGCCGCACATTGGCAGTACAAGGAAGGTGGCAAACGTGACAGCGCTTTTGAACAGAAAGTTGTCTGGCTGCGCCGTTTGCTGGAGCCGGTTAAGAACGACACAAGCGACGAAGATTTTCTGAGTCGCGTACAAAGCGAAATATTCGAAGACCGAATCTATGTCATCAGCCCACGCGGCGATGTTGTCGATCTGCCGATGGGCGGCACGCCACTGGATTTTGCCTACCACATACACACCGATATCGGACATTGCTGCCGGGGCGCCAAGGTCAACGGGAAGATGGTTCCATTAACCTACAAACTGGCCAATGGCCAGCAGGTCGAGATTTTGACCGGCAAGGAACCCAGGCCCAGCCGTGACTGGCTGATTACGCAACTCGGATTTCTGGCTTCATCACGCGCCCGGGTCAAGGTTCGTAGCTGGTTCAGGCGACAGGACAAGGAACAAAATCTTCGACAGGGCCGCGCAATGCTGGACCGGGAACTGTCGCGGTTGGGATACAAGAAATTCGAGCACGAAAAACTGTCCCGGTTGTTGCATTTTGGTACCCCGGACGAGATGTACATTGCGCTGGGCACCGGTGAAATAACCGTTATGGCCGTTGCCGGTGCGATCCAGAGATTCGAACAACCGGCAGAAAAATTTACGCCGAAAGCGCGGAAAACCCAGCCTAGTACTCGTACAGGTAAAGGAAAGGTGAGCATTCAGGGTGTTGGCGATCTGATGACAGGATTCGGACGCTGTTGTCAGCCCGTTCCCCCGGAGCAGATTCGTGGATACCTGACCCAGGGACGAGGGGTCACGATCCACCGGGACGATTGTGGCAATCTCCTGCGTTTACTGGCGAAGCGGCCGGAGCGAGTCCTCGACGTATCCTGGACCAGCACAGAGGAGGACCTTTATCCTGCCAGCATCAGCGTTCGGGCTTATGACCGGGCGGGACTCGTCAAGGATGTAACGACATTACTGGCCGATGAAAAAATTCGCATTTTCAGCCTGGACACTTTGACTGATTCAGTACACAACACCGCCGAAATTCGATTGGGCATAGAAGTCAACGGCCTGGACAAGCTCAGCCGTGTTTTGCACCGCCTGACATCCCTGGCCAATGTCGTTAGCGCAAAAAGAAACCCCTGAGGTGAAAGCTCTGATCTATACATGAACTCGTATCCTGCGTCCAAAATATCCAGCTTCAGCGTTGCAAAGCTTCTCAATAGCTAGCTATTACGTGCACTTCGCGCCTTGAATCTGAACATTTCGGATCACAATCTACTTCCCCATGTATAGACCAGAGCTTTCTCATTTATTGATCGCGTGGATCGCCCTATCATCCGCCGCCAGGGCCGCTTCGTGTAGCGCCTCGGACAGAGTCGGATGACCGTGTATTGTCCGTTGAAGATCTTCGGCGCTGGCTGAAAACTCCATCGCCAGGACCGCCTCCGCAATAAGCTCGCCGGCCATCGGACCAGCGATATGTACACCGAGTATTTCGTCGTCATTTCGCGCGGCGATGATTTTTACCAGGCCCGCAGCCATCTCCATCGCTTTCGCCCGGCCGTTTGCTGCAAATGAAAAAGTGCCGACCTTGTAGGCTCGCCCGCTTTTTTTGACTTCTTCCTCGGTCTTGCCAACCCAGGCAATTTCTGGGGCCGTGTAAATAACAGACGGGATGGTGTTGTAATTGACTTCGCTGATTTCGCCGGCAATCAGGTCGGCGACCATTACGCCCTCTTCGGATCCTTTGTGCGCGAGCATGGGGCCGCGGACCAGATCGCCGATCGCCCATACATTGGCGACATTCGTGCGGCATTCATCGTCCACTTCGACAAACCCGCGTGAGTCGGTCTTCACGCCACAATCCTTCTCGAACAAATCAACGCTGTTAGCCTTGCGACCGACGCAAACAATCACCTTGTCGACTTCGACGTGGTGTTCGCCCTTATTATCGACATAAGACAATTTTATTCCTGACTTACCGTGTTTAGCGCCGTTGACTTTCGCACCGAGGCGAATGTCCAGGCCCTGCCGTTTGAACTGACGTTGCGTGTCCTTGGCGATCTGCCGGTCAATCATGAACAGAAAATCGTCCATCGCTTCGAGCACGACCACCTCGGCGCCCAGGCGCTGCCAGACACTACCAAGTTCCAGCCCGATTACGCCGCCACCGATTACACCTAACCGCCTTGGTACGGCGTCAAACTCCAGCGCACCCCAGGAATCGACCGTGTTCTCGTCATCGAAAGGAACCTGCTTGAGTTCCATCGGAACCGAGCCCGAGGCTAGAATTACGTTTTTACCGCTCAGAATTTCTGCCTTGCCGCCGTGTGGCGTGAATTCTACTTTGAGATTTTTCAGCAAGCGGCCACGACCCTGCATTCCTGTGACCTTATTCGCTTTGAACAGCGCAGCGATACCACCAGTCAGCTGTTTCACGATGCCTGCCTTACGCTGCTGCATCCTGGCCAGGTCGACCTTGATCGGGCCAGTGCCTATGCCATGGGCTGCAAATTCGTGTTTGGCCCTGTGTACCAACTCCGATGATTCCAGAAGCGCCTTTGATGGTATACAGCCGGCGTTCAGACAAGTGCCGCCATAGGACAGGCTGCCGTCGCGGTTCTTCCAGTCGTCTACGCAGGCAACCGTCATGCCAAGCTGGGCCGCCCGAATGGCAGCGACATAGCCGGCCGGACCGGCGCCAATAACGACAACGTCAAAATTCTTGCTCATGCTCTCCCCTTGCTCGGAATCGAATCGCGCCAAACTAAATCTGCAGCATTAATCTGGCTGGGTCTTCCAGCGTTTCCTTGATGCTGACCAAGAACTGCACCGCTTCCCTTCCATCAATGATCCGGTGGTCATAGGTCAGTGCTATATACATCATCGGCCGCACGACAATTTCCCCGTCAACTGCGACTGGCCTGTCCTTGATCGCATGCATGCCAAGTATGGCGCTCTGCGGCATATTGAGAATCGGTGTCGACATCAGCGAGCCAAACACGCCGCCATTGGTGATCGTAAAGGTGCCGCCTGTCAGGTCCTCGATGGTTATGTTTCCGTCTCGCGCGCGACCGGCGAAACCGACGATGGCTTTTTCAATACCCGCGTAACTAAGCAGATCCACATCACGCAGGATCGGCACCATCAGGCCGCGATCCGTCGAGACCGCAACGCCGATGTCATAGTAGTCGTGGTAAATGATGTCGCTGCCTTCGACCGATGCGTTCACCGACGGAAACTTTTTCAGCGCTTCGACAGACGCCTTGGCGAAAAAGGACATGAAACCAAGCCGCACGCCATATTTCTTCTCAAAATTTCCCTGGTATCGTTGCCGCAACTCCTTCACGGCACTCAGATCCACTTCGTTGAACGAAGTCAACATCGCGGCCGTACTTTGCGCCTCCACCATTCTGTCGGCGATACGCGAGCGCAGCCGCGTCATCGGTACGCGACGATCCTGTCGGGACCCGGAGGGCTCAGCCGGTGATGTCACGGCCGTCGGTCTTTCATCCGCAGACTCCGAGCTACTTTCAACATACTTCATGACGTCCGACTTGCTGATCCGCCCGCCCCGGCCGCTTCCGGTGATCTCACCCGGATCTATATCGCGCTCTTCGAGCAGACGTCTGACCGAAGGGCTGAGTTTATGCGCTGATTTTTGTTGTTGTTCTGATCCGACCGATCCACTGGCTGCTTCAGAAACGGGCTTTTCGACCGCGGCCACGACCGCGCCCTCTTCGATGATCGCGAGCACCTCACCACTAACAACAGTCGCGCCATCTTCTTTCACGATTTTTTTCAATACACCCGCTACGGGCGCTGGCACCTCGAGAACCACTTTGTCGGTTTCCAGGTCGACCAGGTTTTCGTCACGCTGCACCGAATCGCCCAGCTTTTTATGCCAGTTCACCAAGGTCGCGTCGGCGATCGATTCGGGTAAATGGGGGACTTTGACTTCTTTAATCATGCTTTTTCCTGGCGGTCGTCGGATTCCTACCCGCTCGTTTTGCTGATTTACCCGTGGATTGATTGTCATCCAGCGCCAGGGCATCAGCAATCAACGCCCGCTGTTGTTTTACGTGCAGTGCAAATATACCCGATGCCGGGGCAGCCGCTGCGTCTGGGCCGGCATACGACAGCATGTGGACGGATCGATCAAGCGGCTTCTGCATGCGATGCCTGATTTGATACCAGGCGCCCTGGTTTTTTGGCTCTTCCTGACACCAGATTATTTCCCTGGCCTTTGGCCAGCCTGCAACAGCGGCTTGGTACTCTTCCACCGGAAACGGATAAAGTTGCTCGATCCGCACAATCGCCACGTTTTCCAAATGGTTTTCGTCGCGAGCGCCAATGAGATCGAAATAAATCTTGCCGCTGCAGAAAACGACCCGATCGACTGTATCTCGACTGATTGAATTTGAATCATCTATAACCTTCTGAAAACTCCCACGAGACAGATCTTCTATCGTCGATACCGACAACTTGTGCCGCAACAAGCTTTTCGGTGTCATGACGATCAGCGGAACGCGCTGCGGATTGATCATCTGCCTTCTCAGCATATGAAACATCTGTGCCGGGTTCGATGGCACACACACCTGCATATTGTGTTCCGCACAGAGTTGCAGGAACCGCTCGAGCCGCGCGGAGGAATGCTCCGGTCCCTGGCCTTCATAACCATGCGGAAGGAAAAGCGTCAGACCGCATAGGCGGCCCCATTTCGCCTCGCCGGAGCTGATGAACTGATCGATAAGTACCTGCGCACCATTGGCAAAGTCGCCAAACTGTCCTTCCCAGATTACCAGTGCATTGGGCTCGGTAGTCGCAAAGCCATACTCGAACCCCATGACCGCTTCTTCCGACAGCAATGAATCGGTAATCGTGAATCTGCCCTGGCCGGCCGACAGGTTTTCCAGTGGCACATAGATTTCCTGATCCGATTGATTGTGCAGCACCGCGTGGCGGTGGAAGAAAGTTCCGCGCGCACTGTCCTGGCCGGTCAGCCTGACTTCGTAACCTTCTTCGAGCAGGCTCGCATAGGCAATAGTCTCTGCGAAGCCCCAGTCGATAGGGATTTCGCCGGCCGCCATTTTCTCACGGCTTTCCAGGATCCGCTGTACCCTGGGATGGACGGTAACATTCGCGGGAAGATCGAGTAGCCTAGCCGAATATTTCCTCAGCTTTCGTTTGCTGACTGCAGTTTTTGCTTTTGGAGAGGTAGTGCCATTTTGATACCGGGTCCAGTCAACGGTAAATTCGTTGCCACCCGTGCCTAGCAATTTGCGTGGCAACGGATGGCCTTCCTCCAGGTCTTGCCTGTACTGCTCGATCATCTGATCGGATTCGGCCTGAGTAAGCACCGACTCGCGGATCAGTTTGTCTGCATACAACTGTCTTGTGGTCGGGTGTTTTCTGATCGCCGCGTACATTTGCGGTTGAGTAACGGCCGGTTCATCCGCCTCGTTATGCCCCAGACGGCGATAGCAGACCAGGTCGATAACGACGTCTTTACCAAATTCCTGCCGGTAGCGCAGCGCCAGCCTGGTCGCCAGAATCACCGCTTCGGGGTCGTCGGCGTTGACATGGAAGACAGGCGCCTCGATCATTTTCGCGACATCGCTGCAGTAAAGTGTCGAGCGGACGTCTGCTGGATCGCTGGTCGTGAATCCAATCTGGTTGTTACACACGATATGTATGGTTCCACCAACTGCAAACCCCCGCGCCTGCGACATCTGCAAGGTTTCCATCACGACGCCCTGGCCGGCGAAAGCCGCATCACCGTGAATCAGTACCGGCACGACTCGCTCATGATCCCCATCCCCACGACGATGCTGTCTGGCCCTGACCGAGCCGACAACGACCGGATTAACAATCTCCAGGTGCGAGGGGTTGAATGCGAGCACGATGTGAACGTCGCCGCCCGGCGTGTGCATGTTGGATGAGAATCCCTTGTGATACTTGACGTCGCCAGAGCCTTTCAGCTGCGTCAGGTCGTAGTCGCCCTCGAATTCTGAAAACAGTTCGGACGGCGCCTTGCCGAGGATGTTCACCAGTACATTGATTCGACCACGGTGAGCCATGCCAACGACAAGCTCCTTGACGCCCGTGGTGCCACCTTGCTGTATCAGATCCTCAAGCAGCAAAATCATGCTTTCGCCGCCTTCCAGCGAAAATCTTTTCTGGCCGACAAAGCGTGTATGCAGGTATCGCTCCATACCTTCGGCCGCGGTCAGTTGATAAAGTGCGTCACGCTTTTCAGCGGGCGTCAGTTTCTGCCCGACAACCGCCAATTCGTATTCCCTTTGCAACCAGAGCCGCTCAGTCGACCGGGAAACATGGGCAAATTCGACCCCTATTTTCCCGCAATAGACTTTCTGCAACAGATCGATGATATTTCTCAGCGTCATCGGACCGGAGGCCGAGGCCAGTCCTTCGGGTTGGAAAACCCGGACCAGATCGGCCTCTCCCAGTCCAAAATATTCGAGATTGAGAACCTGCGGCGTCGGCCGCTCCAGCAAACCCAGCGGATCTATATCGGCGATCAGGTGCCCACGGGCTGCGTAGACCTGAATAAGCCGGGATACCAGGCCCTGATGCGTCTCGGAAATAGAAACTGGCTGGGCGAGCCGCGATACACGTACTGACATCGCCTTTTGCGCCAGCTCTTTTTCGATTGGCCGACGTGGTACTTGCCCGTTGCCGTCGAATTGGTCGAACCATTCAGCCCAGTGGCCGGGCACCGAGGAACGGTCCGCGAGGAACTGCTCGAACAAGCCTTCGACCAGCGGCGCATTGCCGCCGGACAAGGGTGTAGTCTGGTATTTTTTTTCCAGCGTGTTGCTCATTATTCTTCAGGTAAGTCGTTGCTTGTACTGGCAAACCGGGCTCGCTTGAGCGAGCCGCGCATTCTATCGCAAGCGTGAAAAATAAGAAATGAGCCCTGGCCTGGTAGCCCCTGGCTGGGACGACCTCAGTGAATCATCAGATCAGCCTGTAAAGCACAACCTCGTAGCCGATCAGGGCGAAATATGCAACGAAGAAAATGCGCAGGAGATTTTGCACACTGATGAGCCGAAAAAGGCGGAATGGAGCATACATAACCATCAGGATAAGACCAAGGCCAGTCAGCGCCATTTTGGTCGCACCGAAAAGAAACTCGTCAGTTTCGATCAGGTGGGCCATGAAAATATTGGCTTCCTGAGCTCCCATCCTAAGCAGATTCAAGGTAATGATTGCGTCAGCCGTGCAAAGTACCAGGATTCCCATTGTCAGGTAGAGCAATTCGGAGTCCAGCCAGTCTGTCTGAACACCGATACCGTCTCCCTGGCGCCGATTAGCCCTCCTTCGTGGACGGATGCCGCCATAACACAATGACCACCAGGTTTTTTCGCGGCGATCACGGCGCAATCGCCGGTTGCCTGCTTTACAGACCGGGGACCGGCTGTCCGAATCAAAAACCGCTACGTCAATATCCGGACTGCTTGATGAATTGGACATAATTTCAATCTTAGCCATAGCTTGTATAACCAGCTTGAATGATGCAAAATCCGCGCCGCAATTTGTGCAGGTGAACAATATCAGTGGTTTAGATCAGTTCGCCTCACATAGCCTGGACACAAGTGTAAATCTTGTCGACGCTGTGTCCGTCAAAAATCCGTTCAGCTTGTATTCAGGTACAACTGATTAATCTGCAACGGATTTAGAACTTTTGACAAGCGTCGGAATCGTAAGTATCGAGAATACCACAGGGTTTTTATCTTTCATGTATTTATTTGGGATAAACAGCCTATACTTGGTTTTCAGACTTCACACGGACGACAAATAGATTCGCTAAAAGCGAAAAGGATGACAATTTTATGAAGATTTTCAATGCAATGATTCGATATGGCGCGATCGCGTCACTGGCCTTGGCTCCCGCCGCGGTCCTGGCGGCTTCGCCAGATTACACGTATATCGAAGGTTCTTACGTCAATATAGATCTTGATGGTGTTGACGACGGCGGCGGCTTCGGTATCGCTGGGTCAGCGGAAGTTGGCGAAAATATCTATATCTTTGCCGATTATTCCTCTGTCGGTTTTTCTGGCCCCTTTGACTTCAGCATATACAACGTCGGTGTCGGCTATAAGAGCGCCGTTTCAGACACCACCGATGTCAATGTGAGCATCGCATATATCAATGCGGAGCTAGACGCCGGCATTCTTGGTAGTGCGGATGAAGACGGTTATAGCCTGGACGTCTCACTGCGCAACATGGTGAGCAACGAGTTCGAGCTCAATGGCGGAATCAACTATATCGATTTTGGTGGCAGTGGCGGTGACGACACCTTATTTCATGTCGGTGGCGTATATTCCTTTAACGACAGCTTTGCCGTTACCGGCGATTTTAGCGTCGGCGAGGACATCACGACTTTTCTGATTGGTGGCAGGTTTTATGTGAAGTAATTTCACAACCGAAATCCAAAAGCGAAAACTGGAAAGCCCCTCTACCGAGGGGCTTTTCTTTGCCTGTAGACAATTCGACGCCACCTTTTCTAGGTGTTGCCCTCCATTTGAGTTAGTCTCGGCGCTCTCACCCGCACCAGGAAAATGCGATTGAACAAGCATCCAGGTCTGTCAGACGCGGCACACCGGCCATTGAGAGACGGTGAAATCTATCAACCCTATGTTTCAGCCGCGGAGTCGCCAGCGGAATTCACGCTGAAAGCGCTGTTCTTCGGCATTCTTTTTGGCGTGATTTTTGGCGCCGCCAACGCCTACCTCGGTCTTCGTGCCGGCCTGACTATATCCACATCGATACCGGTTGCCGTCATGACAGTTGCCGCGTTCCAGGCACTCAAAGGAATTGGCATCCAGTCTCATATCCTTGAAGCCAACATGTCGCAAACCATCGGTTCGGCTTCGAGTTCGGTGGCCAGCGGCGTCATTTTTACATTGCCGGCGCTATTTCTATGGGGGGTAGCGCCGACCTTGATGCAGATGACCTTGCTGGCAATGGCGGGTGGCCTGATCGGAGTCCTGTTCATGATTCCACTAAGGCGTTTCCTGATCGAACGTGAGCACGGTCACCTGCCCTACCCCGAAGGTACTGCCTGCGCCCATGTTCTGGTTGCCAACGAAATCGGCGGCAGCCAGGCACGCCAGGTTTTCTGGGGCCTGGGCATTGGCGCCGCTTTCAAGGCGTTGACCTCATGGGCCAAGCTACTTCCGACGGAGTTTCACACCAATATCCCCTTCCTAAAAAAAGGGGCTATCGGTATAGATCTGTCAGCCGCCCTGTTTGGGGTTGGCTTCATACTCGGACCGCGTATCGCGACCATCATGGTAGGCGGCGGATTGCTGTCATCGCTACTCATTATTCCGGCGATCGCGATCTGGGGTGACGCGCGAGCTATTCCACTGTTTCCCGAGGCCGAGCTGCTGATTCGCGATATGTCCCCGTCGCTGATCTGGACGCGCTATGTCCGCTACATTGGCGCGGGTGCGGTCGCCACCGCAGGCATTATTACGCTGGCCAGAAGTTTGCCTGTCATACTGCAAAGCTTCCGTATCGCCGCCACCGAATTATCCGAGCGCGTTGTCCCTGGCTCTTCCATGCAGGTAAATGCGCCAAGGACCTCGCTTGACCTGCCGCTAAAAGTTGTCGGTATCGGCATATTGCTGATCGTCGCGGTACTCGCGTTGGTGCCGGCACCGTTTGGGGCCCTGGAAAGCGCCTTGCAACGGGTGGTTGCCGCGATCATGGTCGTGATTTTCTCGTTCTTTTTCGTCACCGTCGCGTCGCGCATCGTCGGACTGGTCGGCGTGACCTCGAACCCGACCAGCGGGATGACGATCGCCTCATTGCTGGGTACGGCGGGCGTATTTCTCGTCATGGGCTGGACCGATATGACCGGCAAGGCTGCCGCATTGACGGTCGGTTGTGTTGTCGCAATTGCGGCGTCTATTGCCGGTGACACGTCCCAGGATCTGAAGACCGGTTACTTGCTGGGAGCGACACCAAAGCGCCAGCAGACCGGCGAACTCGTCGGCGTTCTGACGTCCGCTACCTTCGTCTGCCTTTCCGTGTTGTTGCTGGCCGAGACCTTTGGTTTTGGCGGGCAGGAGCTGCCGGCGCCGCAGGCGACGCTTATGAAACTGGTTATCGATGGCGTGCTCGATCAATCGTTGCCGTGGGGTCTGGTCGCAATCGGCGGGTTGATCGCTGTTGCCTGCGAGCTTTTCAAAATTCCCTCCTTACCATTCGCCGTCGGCGTTTATTTGCCGGTTTCGACGATGACACCCGTGTTTCTTGGCGGAGCCATCCGCTGGTTTTTCGCCCGACGCGCGAAGAACAAAGAGCAGGAAATCGACCAGCGAGACCGAGGCGTCTTGCTTGGATCGGGTTTCGTCGGTGGCGAAGGACTGCTCGGAGTCGCCATCGCCGCTGTAGCATTCGTACAAAACAAAAAACCCGATGGTTTCGGCACCGACTGGCTCGGTCCGGACTGGATGGTTCAGATTGGCGGCCTGATCGGTTTTGGCTTGCTGTTAAGCTGGTTCGCCCGGCGGGTCAGGGGATAAAACAGAGCCGGCAACCGATCTTCTTCACGAATGTCCGCTTTGGGTCGTTAGCGGCCGTTCGTTTCAGGCTGCATCTTAGCGCCTGAATGTCCGCTAACGGCCACAAGCGGACGTTCTGTAACCATTACTCCTCGCCCGTGAGCCTCGTGTCCATGACCCACTGCGGCGTCCGCCCTTCGGTAACAGGTGGATCGAGTTGCGGTCGCTTCGCGCCCGCTGGTGGCGG
>JAPUGL010000058.1 GCA_027292775.1 Gammaproteobacteria bacterium
AAAAAAAACCCTCCCTCCTGGTCCTAAAGGCACAAGTGCTGGCAGAAAAACGTCTGCATTGTTGGATATTGCACCACTTGGAACGACATAATTCAGACCGCGCGCTGCCAGTTCTCCTTCCAGGATCGCAAGGAAGTCGACATCAGGGAACATACGAGGATCGGGACTTAATGGCTTGCCGGTAAGTTTTGTCACTTCCTGCAAGCCAACGACATGTGGATCGGTTCGTTCTATTTCATCGGCGATCTGTTTTGCCCTCTCCTGGAATTTCGATTGCAGCATCGTGTCGACGATGTCTCCAGCGAGCTCCAGGAACTCTAACTCGGACATTACGGGGGTAAGAATCCTGAAGGTATTGGCGCCGACATAGAGATTCCTGGTCATCACGCGGACATTGGTCGCGTCATCGGCGAGCGCCGTTTGGAAGCCCAGGCAGGCGATCAGTCCCGCCAGCAGAAGTTTGGTTCTTTTCATCACGAATCCCCTCATGTGGTCTGTAATTCTTTTATGTTTGCTTTTCTTAAAGTCTAGTCCAGCGCGGACTCCTTTGCAGGACGCCAGATTATGTAAACTAACTTTCACGCGTTGTCGGGAAAGGCGGGGATATTTAGACTGAGACTAAGATTCTATTCGCGCAAACGGCGATGCCGAGCAGGACCTGGTTCTGCTAGAGTTTCCTGCCTTTTCGATTCATGGATGCCAGACGATGAGCAAAACCCCTATTGTTGCCGCGGTCCTGAACCTGCTTTTTTTGGTATCGGCGACTGGCCAGACAGAACCCGACCTGATCGGCTTTACCGACGCGCGTTTGGAGAAGCACAGCGAGTTGGCAATGCGGATCTGGAACCTTGCCGAGCTGGGTTATCTCGAGGAAAAAAGCAGCGCGCTGTTGCAATCGACGCTGGCTGAAGCGGGATTCGATTTGGAAACCGGAATCGCCGGTATTCCGACCGCGTTCGTCGCCAGCGCCGGTTCGGGCGAACCGGTACTCGCTGTCCTGGCCGAATACGACGCACTGCCCGGGATCACCCAGACCGCATCGCCGGTTCGCGAGGAAATCCCGGGCCAGGCTGGCAGCCATGCCTGCGGGCACAACCTGCTGGGAACCGCATCGGTCGGCGCGGCCATCGCCGTGAAGCACTGGCTGGAGCGAACGGGCAGCGAAGGCACCGTGCGTCTATATGGCACACCCGCAGAGGAAGGCGGTTCCGGAAAGGTCTATATGGCGCGCAAAGGGCTGTTCGACGATGTCGATGCGATGCTCACCTGGCATCCCGACGATGAATCCCGTGTGCATAATAATTCGTCATTGGCCAACCGTTCGGCCAAGTTCAGATTCCATGGAATTTCCGCGCACGCCGCGGCGGCGCCCGAGAAAGCACGCTCGGCGCTCGACGCCGTGGAAGCCTTTAATTTCATGATCAACCTGATGCGCGAGCATGTGCCTCAAGAAACGCGGATTCACTATGTGATCACGGTCGGTGGTCATGCGCCCAATGTCGTCCCAGATTTTGCCGAGGTGTATTACTACGTGAGGCATCCGGACACGCGGATGCTGTTGCAGATATGGGAGCGAGTTGAAGCAGCGGCCCGGGCGGCCGCGATGGGAACCGGCACGACGATGGAGCGCGAGATCATTCATGGCAATCACGCCTTGTTGTCCAACGGAGTGCTGGCCGAAGTCATGCAAAAAAATCTGGAAGAGGTCGGTGGGATTAGTTACAACACGGAAGAAAAGAAGTTTGCCGAGACAATCCATTCCACATTAGACGAGCCTCAAAACGCCTTGGGCAGCGAAGCCACGATCCTGCCGATCAAGCTGGAAAACACGAGCGGATCGACCGATGTTGGCGACATCAGCTGGAATGTGCCGACGGTCGGACTGAGTGCGGCGACCTGGGTGCCTGGCACCGGTGCACACACCTGGCAAGCCGTTGCGGCCAGTGGCACCAGCATCGGGGTCAAGGGTGTTCAGGTGGCGGCCAAGACCCTGGCGCTTACCGCCAGGGACCTGTATGCCGATCCGGCGCTGCTCGCCCGGGCAAAACAAGAATTCCAGGAAAAACGCGGCAACGACTTCGTTTATGAACCGCTGCTCGGTGACCGCGAGCCGCCCCTGGATTATCGAAAATAACCTTATCGCCGTCGTACCTGCGGATTCATAACCGGATCATCCGGAGAGTAGGCAATTACCGCCGGTTGCCCTTTCTCATAACGCGTGAGAACCGATCGCAGATGATCGATCCTGTTATCCGGTCTGCCCGGTGACTGCCGGAGACTGAGCATGGCCTGCGTCTGGAAGACCTGGGCATCTTCAAAGGACCGGTTGGCGGCGCTGGCCATCGCCAGCGTCTCCAGCGTATCGACGCCCGGGCGAGCGTCGTGGATCAGACGCGCCAGTTCCAACGCATGCTGCTTCCGCTCTCCGGTGACTTCCGCACAGACCGAGTATGCGCGTGCCAGCGCCTGGAGCAGATCGCCATCCGATGGCGCGATTGCGACCGCCTGATCGAGGGCTGCGATCGCCCCGCGACAATCCTGCTGCGCCAGATTGGCCAGCGCGAGGCGATACCAAAACACAGCGGTGCCTTTATCTGCTGTAGCCAGCAACCGGTAATGCGTTTCGGCATCGGCATATCGTCCCGCCCGCATCATGCTGTTTGCGAGCATTAACCGTGCTTCGCGCAAGCTGTCGTCCAGTAACAGCGCTGCGACATATTGTTCGTCCGCCCCTTCCTGCTGATCCAGCGATTCCAAGGCCATCCCGAATCGGTAATGTACGGATGGATCGTCCAGTCCCAGCGCCAGTGCACGCTCAAAGGCGGCCGCTGCCTCGCCGATACGGCCGGCCAGTTGCAGCGCATGGCCGAGTGTTGCAAGCGCATAGGCGTCGTCAGGGTTCAAAGCGACCGCCCGCTGGATTTGTGCCACGGCCATGGAATCTTTACCCGCACGCAGCAGGGCGAGACCTCGCTCGAGGTATAGCTGCCCGCTGCGCGACAACGACTCCACGGCAGTCAGTACCGGATCCTCAACCTGAGGCCGGGTTTGTCCCGCGATGGCAAGCTGTCTTTTCGCCGCCTCCATTTGACCGGTTTGCCTGAGCGCCTGGGCCAACGGGTAATGCAACTGGTTTGCCGCCGGGTTTAGCTGCAAAGCTCTGCTGAGCAGCCCGATCGCCCGTTGGTAATCTCGTTGCCTGATTGCTATCCGGGCAAGGCCGGCCAGCGCCGCGACGTGCTTTGGCTGGCGGTCCAGCAGGGACTCAAAACTTTTTTTCGCTGCCGATTCGCGACCATCGCTTAATTCGCTTTGCGCCAACCTGAAGGCTGTCGTGGCATGGCCAGGGTCGATCAGCAGCGCTTTTCGATAGCGGCGAATCGCCTCCGCATGCTTGCCCTGCTCCTGCTGCGTGTAGCCGAGCAGATAACTCCACAGAAATTTGTTCGGATCGTAAGCGATTGCCCGCGAAAAGACGGCCTCGGCCGCATACAGCAAGTGGTGCGCGAGATAGAGCCTGCCGAGTTCGCCATAGGCGGAGCCACTTTCTTGCTCAGACGAAGCCGCGCCGAGTGCCCGCTCCAGCTCTTGTCGTCCGTCGCTTAACGCCTCGGCCACAGCCGGTTCGAAGGAGCCGAGGTCCGGCCAGGGCAACTCTGCCTCGATTTCAGATGCCATGTTATTTGGCACTAGCACCAGACCGGTTAGCACAAACAAAGCAAGACCGGCCAGGACACTCGCTCCTCGTGTCGGTAGGCGACGACGCTGGCGCAGTAGCCTCGTCATTCGCTGCTGTCTCCGCTTCCTTTTCTAAGGGTGTGATAGCGACCGGCATCAAGCCCGCTCCAGTTTTCGCGTTGCCGATCTGGCCAGACGACAACCACGCTGTACTTGCCGCGTTCTTTTTGGCCCAGACCAAAAATCAGCCTGGGATCGCTCGCCGACGCGTAACTGCCATCGGTACCGGTCCGGGCATGTTGAGTCATTCCATGATTGTCGCTGAGACTGACCAGGGCGCCGAGTCGATCGACGAGGCCACCGGCATCGGTGAGCCTGAACCCGATCCAGCGTGCCTGGTTTCCTGACTGGTTGAGCAGCAGGCGTGCCCGACCCGCGTTGTTGGTTAGCAGGAGGTCCACATCCCCATCGTTGTCGATATCTCCGGACGCCACGCCACGACTGACTTCCGTCACGCGGAAGACCGGGTCATCGGCAACGTCGACCAACTTGAATTGGGCGTTCCCCAGATTGACAAATAGTTGGTTGGCCTGGCCGAGTGGATATGGGTCGCCGCGGTCGACCAGTTCCTGGTTACGGGTGACCGCACCGTTGGCGACAAACAGATCCAGCCAACCGTCGTTATCGTAATCAAGCCAGACCGTCCCAAAACCGGTATAGGCGAAACTGGGGCCTGCCAGTCCAGCCGTCGCGGTTCGATCCTCGAACCAGCCGCTGCCATCGTTGACATACAGCGTACTGGTTTCCCGTGCCAGGTGGGTCATCAGCAGATCCATATCCCCGTCACCGTCGAAATCGGCCGCAGCCACGCCCATGCTGGCCTCCGGCGCACCGTCCATATTAACGGCGACTCCCGACAAATAGGCCTCATCGCGAAAGCGGCCATCCCCGTCATTGATCCACAACTGGTTCGGCACACCATCGTTGGCAACATAGATATCGATAACCAGGTCGCCGTTGAAATCGGCGGCCACTACCCCGAGCGCGCCACCGGTAACTTCATGAATACCTGCCATCCGGCTGACATCGGCAAAGCCGCCGTCGCCCAGGTTCCGGTACAAGGTGTCGTTTTGCGGCCGGTAAACCTTGGGCGAACAGTAATCCCTGGCGCTCGTCGTCGACCGGCAGGGCTTGTTGCCGGCAATCGTATAGTCCACGTAATTGCCAACATAAATATCGAGCAGGCCATCGCTATCGTAATCGACAAAACTGCTGCTGACGCTCCATGCCGAATCACCGACACCAGCGGCTTCGGTCACATCGCTGAAAGTCCCGTCGCCATTGTTATGCAATAGCTGGTTCGGGCCGAAATTGCTGATATACAGATCGACATGCCCGTCGTTATCAAAATCACCGGCAGCGACACCCATGCCATAGGCCGATGTCAAGATGCCAGCCTCCTTCGTGACATCGGTGAAACGGACGCGATCTGACTCTCCATCGCCAGAATCATTGCGATACAGACGATCGGTCAGCGGCGGGTCGTGTTCAGGCGCGAATGTCGCCTCGGATATTTTTTTGTTTGGCCCAAGCATCGCCCCCTGAACCAGGTAAATATCCAGGTCGCCATCGTTGTCATAGTCGAAAAGGGCTGCACCCGATCCCATCATCTCGGCGTAATACAGTTCCCCCGACATGCCGTTGAAGTGCACGAAGTCCAGACCGCTTTCGGCCGTGATATCGACGAACGGAGCATCGGCCTTCGCATCGCGCTCAGCCCACGACGCAGCCATGATCGCCGGCGCGATCAGCAGCAGATACGCTTTTGTCCTGGCGCTGGAATGGTTCATCTGTCTCGCATCAATTGCTCTCGGAACAGTTTCGGCGGGCACCGCCGTTGAGATATGCAGCAGTCTGTCGGACTTAAGACGAATCTACCGCGGCGGGAAATCAGCCCATACTTTCGATCATTCTCGTTGAATAGAACGACCATTCGCCTCGAATGATCGATAGTCTCGTCTCGATTTCCCGCTTGCCTCGCTAGGATTGCCTAAATCGGACAGACAGCTAGGTTAAAAGTCAGTACAAACAAAAGTCAATGCGCCAGATTACGATGGTATCCTGACCCCTTCAATTGTAAGGCACATAGATGGCACAGGATGGGTCACTAAAAGTCGTTATTGCCGCCTTGATCGGCAATTTCACGATTGCCATAACCAAGTTCGCCGCAGCGGCCTATACCGGCAGTTCCTCGATGCTCAGCGAAGGCGTCCATTCGCTGGTAGATACCGGAAATCAGGCGTTGATGTTATTGGGAATAACCCGGTCCAAAAAGCCGGCCGACGAGCAGCATCCCTTTGGCTACGGCATGGAACTGTATTTCTGGGCCTTCGTCGTAGCGTTGCTGCTGTTTTCGCTGGGTGCCGGCGTTTCGATCTACGAGGGCATACTGAAAATCAGGACCCCGCACCCGATGACCAGCCCGGGCGTCAACTACATGGTCCTGGGCGCCGCATTTCTCATTGAACTGTGGGCGTGGACAGTCGCGTTCAATGAGTTCAAGGGGGGTATCGGGCGAGCCGGCTTTTGGCAGGCCACACGCACCAGCAAAAACCCCGCCGTTTTCACGGTGCTTTTCGAGGATACGGCGGCACTTTTAGGCCTGCTGGTCGCTTTTGTCGCTATCGCCGCGAGCCAGATTCTGGACATGCCTGTTCTCGACGGCGTCGGCTCTCTGATCATCGGCCTTATACTGGCGTTGACTGCGATCATCCTGGTCGTCGAATGCAAAGCCTTGTTGATCGGTGAAGCGGCAAGTCCGACGGTTGTCAGAGGCATCCGCAAACTTGCCAATGAGCAGCCGGAAGTTCTGGGCATCAATGAACTGAGAACCATGCACCTGGGTCCCGAGGATGTGTTGCTGGCCTTGAGCCTGGACTTCAAAAATAATCTGAATGCGGGCCAGGTCGAGGAAACGGTCAGTCGCCTCGAACGGCAGATTAAGGAACGTTACCCGGAAATACGCAGGGTTTTCATCGAAATTCAGTCACCCGGCGCTACGGCCGACTGAGATCAATGCAAGCGGGCGGATGAGGCTGGACCCGTGTCGTTATTAAACATCACCTGGTCGAAGACCCGAACCAGCGCATCGGCATCCTGCGCGCCTGCAACCGCGTACTTCCCGTTGAGGATGTAGTTAGGGATGCCAACCACGCCCAGCTTCCGCAAATGTTTTTCTTCGGCGTGCACTTGTGCCAGACCACTATCCCGTCGATGAAATCTACTGATCGCTTTCGCGTCGAGGCCTGCCTGGCGGGCAAGCACGGACAACAAGTCTTTATCGCCAATGTCTCTACCGTGTTCGAAAAAATTGCTGAACAACAGCTCGACCAGCCGGTTTTGTTGCGGACCAGGACCGGCGATTTGAATCAGGCGATGCGCATTTAGCGTGTTGGGTATACGCTCGAGTTGGTCGAAGCGGAAGATAATCCCCTCCTTCTTGCCCGCAACAGTGAGTTCATCGAGAAACGGCTGCACGAGCTCGCGTCCACCGAATCGTTTATCCAGGTATTCATCGACAGACATGCCATTGACCGGCATATCCGGATTGAGCTGAAACGGGTGCCACAATACCTTGGGCCGCTCTTCGCCCTGGATATGACTCAGCGCTTTTTCAAGCCGGCTCTTCCCCAGGTAGCACCAGGGGCAAATAAAATCAGCAACGGCATCGACTTGCAGGTTCATGGGTCTAGGTATCTCCGATTGCATTCACCCGATATAAGGTTAGACAACAGAAAAACCAAGTGTTAGCACGGCAGGCATAAAAGGCTAGTGCTGATAATTTAAATCAAGTAATGATTCTAACTTATTGTTTTATAATATTTTTAGTACTCCCACCAAGTCGTTTTCCACCAGGCAGTGAACTCTTCCAGGTCGATCGCCCCGTCGCAATTGGTGTCGATCATCGAAAAACCCTCGGCAGCCTGCTGGGTGGTAACCTGCGGCGACAGCGTTTTCAACAAGCTTTGAAACTCCTTGAAATCGATATGGCCGTTACCGTCGCTATCGAAGTATTCGAAATTCGAATTGATGTCTTCCTGGCGTTTCGCCCAAGCTTCTTCCATCGTTTTCTCCTGCAGGTATCGGCACCGGATTTTCTGACCAAGCATCAATCCTGTCATCTGAGCTAAGCGGATAATCCGAAAAGATGGGCGACTGTGCAATACACAAAGTGAATTTATTTTTTTTCATGCCTCGGCGACGACGCAAATCGCGCCAGGAACAAACCAGGTTTGCTGACAAAAAAATGGCCGGCGAAAGCCGGCCACAATAATTACCAATAAAAATCAGTTAGATACAGTGATTCAGCCTCCGCTAATGACGAGCTCGGCATTACCGACGTCGGCAGTCACGCTAAATTCATCCGCTCCGGATCCTTCCAGCTCCAGGCTGGCGCCAGGGCCCCATCCGCGTTTAACCTCAATGTTTTTGCCGTTCAATTTCAGAGAAACATGGCCGACATCTGCATCCATTTCGATATCGCCTGCTGCCTTTGTCGCGCTCCTGACTCTTACATCGCCAACCGAGGCATGTGCACGAACGTCTCCGCCCGGGACGTCAACCGTGATCTGACCAACTCCGGCATGCGCGTCGACGCCACCCGCGATTCCATCGATACTGATTCTGCCAACGCTGATCCTGACCTTGGCCTGTAACCTGGCGGGCACCTCAATCTCCCAGTGTTCCTCGATATCGTCCTGGTCAATACCGCGTGGAAAATCAAGCTTGAGGGAAAGTTTGCCTTTTTTCGACGCGCTTTGCAGGGTGATTTTTTCCAGGTCCTCACGATCGGGGCCGCCGCCGAACCAGTCGTCGTCCGGTTCGACTGATACCAGGACAGATATTTCATCACCATCGCTGGCCGACAGTTCGACTGTGCCCACGCCGGCGTTGATCGAGATGGCATCAACTCCCTTGGCAGAAAAGTTGTCACCGATTTCTCGGGTATCATCGGCATTGGCTATTGCCACGCTCATCATCACGATTATGAAACTGGTCAATGATTTCAGTATCTTAGGCATTATGTTCCCCTTCCCATTTCAACTTCGATGCCGGTCGCGAACGATTGGTTTGTTCGCTGGTGCCAGAACATATCATAACCCGGTGGGACCAAATCACCTGCCAGGCGTTTTTCTCGCTGCTCTTTTGGTCGCAGGTTTCTCTGACCCGGCCCTCGCGGACCGCCAGATAATCAAGATTGAGATCGATAATGTCGAGCGGAGCGCAGTTGTTTTTTCGCCGTCGAATCCGGGTGCCAGCAAGTTGCCTTTGGTTTTCGTTTTTCACGGTCGTGGAGATGACAGCGGCAAATTTGCACGCGCCGTAAAACTGCACAAAGACTGGAAAAACGCGGTTGTTGTTTACCCTAGAGGCCTGACCATCGATACCCGACCGCCGATGCGTGGCTGGCAAGGTCGTACCGGTCAGTACGATGACCGGGATCTGAAATTCACCGACCTCCTGCTTCAGCGGATTACGACAATGTTCCCCGTAGACCCTCAAAAAACCTACGTGGCCGGTTTTTCAAATGGCGGACACTTCACTTTCCTGCTGCTCAAGGAACGCCCCGACAGGTTTGTGGCATATGCGGTGATCGGCGCATTGCAACCGGATTTCCAGTCCGATGCAGCGCCCAAGCCGTTTATTCTCCTGTTCGGCCGCGAGGAAGGCCCCCAATTCCAGGAACAGTGGGTAAATACAGTGAAAGCGATGGCCCGCCATAGTCAGGCAAGCGGAGAGGAATCCGATTATGAGGACTGCTGTACGCTGCTGTACCCGAAACCCGGTGGCGCAGCAATGGTTTATGGCTTGTATAATGCCGGCCATATCTGGCCATACCGCGGCAACGAAAGCCTGATGCGTTTTTTTACACAAGCAACGCTCGATATCCAGACCGCCGGTTCAGGAAAGAAATAGCATGGCGATCACCCTGTGCCCGGTTTGCCGGAAAAAAATTTCGACCAGAGCTGCCCGCTGCCCGCATTGTCAGGCGGACGTGACTGGCGAGGACCGGGAACTCGCCGCCCGCCAGCGCTCGCGACAGCGCAAGAAATCAGGCGGCATGAAAATACAGCTTGCACTGGCGATGACCTTGCTGGTTATAAGCATTGGGCTCATGCTGCTGGAAACGGGTCAGGGAAAAAATCTGCCATCGCCATGGTCTATCGGCATCGGTCTGGTGGCCGCTGTATGGTTCGTTGTGACGCGACTGCGTATCTTCCTCTCCCATCGCTGAGCTGGGCCCATCAACCACAAGGCAGTCGAAACGACGGAGACGACAACGTGCAAGATGAAACGATGGAACTGCGAACTCAATTTGCCAGTATCGATACCGACGGGAGCGGGTCTATCGATTACGAAGAGTTCTCCAGGCTATTGCGTTCGATGGGGCTAAGCCG